>NZ_JASJFF010000158.1:0-1210 GCF_030065435.1 Microcystis sp. M53603_WE2 | reverse complement strand
TTGGAGTGATCGGGGGTAAAATTCAGGTACTTTTTCCCTGAAAATTAGGTAACTGACTACCTCAAAATCGGTAAAACCCTACACCCTACACCCTACACCCCACACCCTGCCCCCACCAACAAACTTTTTCAGCAGACCCTAACTATTGCCAGCGATCGAATAAATCGGTTAAAACTAGATTAGAAAACAAAAAACCTTCGGGGTCGCTTAATCTTACCCTGCTATCCCCCTCAATTATTACTAAATTACGCTGTTTATGCGGCTCTAAGACCTCTAAAATTGCTTTTTTGATTTCCGAGCCAAAATTAGCTTCAATGGCGGGTAAACTCACCCCTGACCCTAACCTTAACCCTAGCATTAAGGTTTCGAGAAGATCATCAATCAAACTATTTTTCTCCACGTCAATCTGACAGCCTTCTTTTACCCAAGCGAAATAGTCGCGACTTTTGCGCGGACGGGTAAAACGTTGTTGATGAAGATAACTAGCGGCCCCCATACCAAAACCGTAATAGGGACGATTTTCCCAGTAAACTCGATTATGTCGGCATTGATAACCCGGTTTGGCATAGTTAGAAATCTCGTAATGTTGATAACCGGCTAAAGCTAGTTTTTCACCGGCTAAAACATACATTTTCGCCGTGGTTTCATCATCGGGTAAGGGTTTTTTCCCCGGTTGATACTGTTTACCGAAAGGAGTAACCGCTTCTAAGACCAAATCGTAACAGGAAAGATGGGCCGGTTGCAGTTCGATCGCTTTTTCTAGGGAATTTTCCCAATCTGTCAGGGTTTGTTGTGGCAATCCCGAAATCAAATCCAAACTATAGTTAACTATTCCCAATCCCTGAATTAATTCCACTGCCTGATAGATATCCTTAACAGTATGCGATCGACCAGAAACCTGTAATAATGGTTCTTGAAAAGCCTGTACTCCTAAACTAACCCGATTGACTCCCGCGCTAAGATAACCCTGTAATTGTTCTAAACTAAAGGTAGCTGGATCAATCTCCATAGAAATTTCTATATCGGCCGCAAAATCAAACTTTTTGGCTAAAGTATCCAGAATTGCTCCTAATAATTCCACCGGTAACAGGGAAGGAGTCCCCCCCCCAAAAAAAATTGTTTCTAGGGGTTTCCCCGTCCCCTGACTAAGACTAATTTCTTCTTGTAATATTTCCACATACTCCACCACAGGGGGAAAAGTCGCCGGATT
>NZ_JASJFF010000421.1:0-9618 GCF_030065435.1 Microcystis sp. M53603_WE2 | reverse complement strand
TAACATAGTTGCCGCCATGAAAAACATCCGTAACCAGCCGGGGGTGCCGCTGGTGAACATATGGTGGGCCCAAACGATTAAACCCAAGAAACAGATGGTGAGACTGGAATAGGCGATCGCTCGATAACCAAAAATCGGTTTGCGGGCGTGAACTGGTAATATCTCCGATATCGTCCCGAAAAAGGGCAAGATCATGATATAAACGGCAGGATGGGAGTAAAACCAGAACATATGCTGATAAACCACCGGATCGCCGCCGCCGGCAGGGTTAAAAAAGCTCGTGCCGGCGATTAAATCAAAGGACAAGAGAACGAGAGCAGAAGCGAGAACGGGGGTGGAAAGCAGTACCAGAGTCGAGGTGGCCAGCATTGCCCAACAAAATAGCGGCATACTGTACAAATCCATCTCAGGAATCCGCATTTTCAGGATCGTGGTGATGAAATTAATCGAGCCTAAAATCGAGGAAGTCCCGATCAATAAAAGGCTCAAAATCCACAATTCTTCGCCCCATTTGCCGCTAATTAAGCTTAAAGGTGGGTAGGAAGTCCAACCGGACTGGGGTGCGCCGACAAAGAAACTGGATAATAATAGCAGCCCGCCGGGGGGATTAAGCCAGAAAGCCACAGCGTTAAGACGAGGAAAAGCCATATCTTCCGCCCCAATCATCAGGGGAATGAGATAATTGGCAAAACCCGCCCCAACCGGAACGATCCAAAGAAAGATCATGATCGTTCCGTGCATGGTCATGAATTGGTTATATAGTTCTGGGGAGACGAAATCGGGGTCGGGAGTGGCTAATTCTGTCCGCAGCACTTCCGCGAAAGCACCGCCAATAAAGAAGAAAAGAAAGGCAGTCACCAGATATTGAATACCGATGACTTTATGATCGGTGCAGAAAGTAAAGTAATCTGTCCACTTGCGGTGATGGATCACCTCGGGAACGGTTGCTGGGGTGGTTATTTCCGTTGATGCTGTCATAATGCCAAGATTTTAGATGACAAGAAAAATTACATTTGCTGCTGATGGGCAACTTGGGCGAGGATTTCAGCGTCGATGCCCATTTCTTCGGTGTAGGGGGTCAAATATTGACTATCAGAGCGATCTTTAGTGGTCATGGCTACAGTTCGATCGCTGTCAACTTCGGCGATCGTATTATCCTGCACCCATTGGTCGTAATCGGCTTGGGAGTGAACTACAAAGCTAGATTTCATGCCGCCGTGATAGGCCCCGCAAAGTTCCGCACAAATGATCGGATATTGACCAATTTGGTTGGATGTGAACGATAAAACCGTTTCCTGTCCGGGGATAACGTCCTGTTTTAGACGCAATTGGGGAACCCAGAAAGCATGGATCACATCTCCCGCTTCCATATTCAGTTGCACGGGGCGATTGACGGGAGCGTGCAGTTCCCCGGAAACAATGCCAGTTTCGGGATAGGTGAAGATCCAAGCGTATTGAATGCCTTTAACATTGACCACTAGGGGGGGAACTCCTTCACCATCGTAGGAATTGCCGATACCTAGGGCTACTCTGCGATCGCCGCCCAGGGCCATCATCGTGCCGTGGTGATGACCGTGGTGGGCGATTTCTCCTTTGCCACCCTTGGAAATCAAGGGATCGAGACCGCCGATATTGTTATAAATCTCGAAGCTATAGACGGCAAGGATAAAAACGATTACCGTCGGGATGGCTGTCCAGAAGATTTCTAGGGGTACATTGCCCTCCACTGCCGGCCCGTCGGTTTGATCCCCCGGTTTACGGCGAAAGCGAATCACTATATAAATGATCACGCCTTCAACTATTAAAAATAGTCCCGTGGCGATGGTCATCATCAGATTAAAGATATTATCTATCTCCTGAGCATCTTCGGAAGCGGCCACAGGCATTAAGCCATGATTTTGGCCATACCAGAGACTAATTAAGGTCAAGGCGATCCCGAGTACGAGCGTCAGGATACTGCTGGGAATTTTCACGGTCTTTTCAATATTTTCAATAGTGGCTACTTATTCAAGGCTAAAACATGATTCCCCTATAGATGGGAAATTTAACCAGCATCTTCTGAGAATTTTATCTTTTCTTTGGGATCGTTTTCAGGGAAAGTATTTTAAATAACTAATTTTTATATCTTATTCTGAGTTTATGTAAACAAATGTAACGGAAATGGCCAGAAATCTAAAGAATATCTAAAAGCTTTTACCTGTCGTAAAAAAACTCATTCACAGTGATAACTAACTGGCAAACAAAGCCATGATCTTTGATGACAGACTCCTTGAGAACAGGCAAACCGATGACCGAATCTGTTTTTAACCCGACACCCCGAAGAGAAACCGGCCATATTCAGGTGTGGATGCGCCGCTTAGTCTGGAAAATTGCGATCGCTACTTTCGCCCTAATGGTGGTGGGTGCTGCCACCAGAGTTATGAACGCCGGTTTAGCTTGTCCCGATTGGCCGCTGTGTTACGGTCAATGGATTCCCAGTCAGCAGATGAATCTACAGGTATTTCTGGAGTGGTTTCATCGTCTCGATGCCTCTTTGATCGGGTTTAGTACGCTCGCTCTCGTCGGTCTGTCTTGGTGGTACCGTCGCCATCTTCCCCCTTGGCTGTTCCCCTCTGCGATCGCTGCTTTGGCTTTAATTCTCCTGCAAGGAGTCCTGGGAGGATTAACCGTGACCCAATTACTGCGATTTGACATCGTAACGGCCCATTTAGCCACAGCTTTGCTCTTTTTTGCCACCCTAATCGTCATTGCTATCGGTCTGACTCCCTACCGTGGCACAGGTACAGTCGGGAAACTAACCGGGATGGGAATGGTCGCCACCGGTCTAGTTTATCTGCAATGTCTCCTCGGCGGTCTCGTCGGTTCCCGTTGGGCGGCCCATCAGTGTTTAACGGTTTCCCAACTCTGCACCGTGATGAATAGCCACATTATCGGGGTTTTTCCCGCCACTATCTCGGTGTTAACCCTAGTTTTCTTCGCTTGGCGAGCTGCCGCTATCCATCCTCTCCTCAAAAAACTAGCTTTTAGCGCCGGGGGATTAGTCGCCCTACAGGTGTTTTTAGGCGTTGCCACCCTGAAACTACATCTCCAAGTGGAACCCTTAACCATTACCCACCACAGCATCGGTGCGCTATTGCTGGCAACCCTCGTCGCTTTTACCACTTTTGCCCTTCGCGATCGTTCTTTCGCGCCTATAAGCCATCTCTAAGGATTTAATCACGATGACTGGAACTCAAGCCCTTCGCCACCACGATAATTTTTTACAAGTCGCTAAAAGTTATTATCAACTCACCAAACCGCGAATTATTCCTCTACTGCTGATTACTACAGCCGCTTCTATGGAAATCGCCTCTAAAGGTCAGGTTTCCCCCCTATTACTCTTTCTTACTCTCCTCGGTGGCACTCTCGCCGCCGCCGCCGCTCAAACCTTAAACTGCATCTATGATCGCGACATCGATCACACCATGCTTCGCACCCGCGCCCGTCCGATCCCCTCCGGTCGCGTGCAACCCCTCCACGCCCTCATTTTTGCCCTCGTTTTAGCCTCCCTTTCCCTAGCACTTTTTGTCTTTTTTGTCAATACTTTGAGCGGATTTTTAGCAATGACCGGTATCGCATTTTATATGCTGATTTATACCCATCTGCTCAAGCGTCATAGTATCCAAAATATTGTTATCGGTGGCGCAGCTGGCTCGATTCCTCCCCTCGTCGGTTGGGCGGCAGTAACGGGCGATCTCGGTTGGATTCCTTGGATTTTATTCGCCATTATTTTCCTTTGGACTCCTCCCCATTTTTGGGCTTTGGCTTTAATGATCAAGGATGATTATGCAGAAGTAGATATACCGATGATGCCCGTAGTTAAAGGGGAAGAAGCCACTAGCGAGCAGATTTGGCTCTATACTTTAATCGTTGTTCCTTTCACTTTCCTCCTGATTTATCCCTTGGCTGCCTGTGGTGTGGTCTATGGTGTAGCGGCTTTAATTTTAGGGTTTGTTTTCCTGAAAAAAGCTTGGCGATTAAAACAGAATCCTTTTGATCGGGATATCGCTCGATCGCTGTTTAAATATTCCATTCTTTACATGATGTTATTATGTACAGCTATGGTGATCGATAGTTTACCCATGACCTCTCGTCTCATCGCTACAATTGCCAGTTTATTCTCCTGTAGTTAATCTCAGTTATCAGTTATCAGTTATCAGTGATCAGATGCGAGTTTTCAGTTCACTGAAAATACTTCCCACTTTCCCATCTCCCCCCGCAACGCGCACGAAGTGGTCTCCCCATCTCCCCAATTCATAATTGATAATTCATCATTCATAATTACCCCCGACTACTGATTGCGACTGAGGGAGTTAATTCGCTCGATTAGTTGGGCTAAGATTTCTTGTAATTGTCGGTCTTGATGTTGGGAAAGGTTGATTTTATCACAGCTATAAATAACGGTGGTGTGATCTTTGCCGCCAAATTCTTCGCCAATGCGCGGTAAGCTTAAATCCGTGTGTTGACGCATCAAATACATCCCAATCTGTCGGGCAAAACTAATTTCTCGTCGGCGGGAATTTCCTTTTAGATCGGCGATCGAGAGTTGAAACTTTTCCGCTACTACCGCCATAATAATCTCAGGAGAAGTGGCAATTTTGGCCATTGGTGGATTTAAAACCGGCGCGATATTTTCTACCGTCATCGGCAATCCAGAGATAGAAATATAAGTGGTAGCCCGGATTAATGCCCCCTCTAATTCGCGAATATTAGAAGTATAATTAACGGCAATATATTCGATAACTTCTCTTGGGAGACGCAGATTTTCGTACTCGGCCTTTTTTTGTAAAATTGCCATGCGAGTTTCGATATCCGGTGCTTGGATATCGGCGACTAATCCCATAGAAAATCGAGAAATTAAACGATCCTGTAAACTGGGAATCTGTTTGGGGAGGCGATCGGAGGCTAAAACTACCTGTTTTCCCGCTTCGTGCAGGGTATTAAAGGTATGAAAAAATTCTTCTTGAGTGTATTCTTTTCCTTCAATAAATTGCAGATCATCCACTAATAATATGTCCGCATGGCGATAATGATTACGAAAACTTTCCATACTATCTTGACGGATAGCGGTGATTAAATCATTCGTAAATTGTTCCGTCGATACATAAAAAACCCTGGATTGGGGATATAATTCTAGACGATAATGACCGATCGCCTGCATTAAATGGGTTTTACCTAATCCCACCCCACCACAGAGAAAAAGCGGGTTAAATTCCCTTCCGGGTAATTCCGCCACCGCTAAAGCAGCTGCGTGGGCCATGCGATTAGTTGGCCCGACAACAAAACGGGAAAAATTATATTTAGGGTTAAGTTGATTACTGGGGGATAATTCTGATTCTAAGCTAGTGTGAGGCTGGAAAATAGCGATCAAATCGCCCTGTTGTGCCGTGAGTTGAATCTCGACGGGATAACCGACGAGATCCTGCACTACTTCAGCAATTGTTGACAGATAATTTTTCTGAAGATGGTTAAGAATAAAAGGATTGGCAGCCTGAATTACTAAGCGATCGTTTTGCCATTCTTTAACCGTCGCCGTTTGAAACCAAGTCTCAAAAGCGGGACGGGTTAATAGTAATTTTAGACGCTCTAGGAGATTATGCCAAAGTTGTTGGGCGCTGCTGTCCACGGTTAATTTTGATTAAGTGGGTGGGTGTAATTAAATATAAGATGAACGTAGGTTGGGTTGAAGCATGAAACCCAACGCCTATCCACGGTTAATTTTGATTAACAAAGTTGCTCTAGTGCTGCTGCGGGGAAACCTTATCAGTTTAGCGAGATTTTTCCCCTCAAGATAAAATGATTTTCAGAGCGAAACAATTAATCTTTAGACAGATGACGCAAGTTTTAACAATCACCCAATTAGGAAATCCAATTCTACAGCAAAAAGCAGCAGCGATCGATAATCTTCTCGATGCTGACTGTCAAAATTTGATCGATTCCCTGATTAGCACCGTGCAAGCTGCCCACGGGGTGGGAATCGCCGCGCCCCAAGTTGCTCGGTCTCTGCGTCTGTTTATCGTTGCTTCTCACCCCAATCCTCGTTATCCCGACGCTCCGATGATGCCACCCACTGCCGTGATTAATCCTCGCATTTTGCGGGTCAGCGAGGAAATGGTCAAGGGTTGGGAAGGTTGCCTCAGTGTCCCCAATTTACGCGGTTTTGTCCCCCGTCATCAGTGGATCGAGGTAGCCTATTGCGATCGCAATGGTGGCGAAATCCGTCAAGTTTTCAGGGATTTTGTCGCGCGCATCTTTCAACACGAATACGATCATCTGGAAGGAATCCTCTTTCTTGATCGCCTTGCTTCTCTGGCGGATTTATACTCGGAGGAAGAATACCAAAAAATCAGTAATATTGCTGAATATAAGCGATAAAATCGCAAAATCTCTCTACATCTTCAAAATAAGTTAAATAGCTTAACGGGACTATCTTTATCTGGCGACAAAATTTTTGTTGGTAAATCTAAATTTTTTGTTAAAATGATAACGATTATCATTCTAGGAAACCTGCCCTAACAAACAAATGAACTACTTGACAAAATAAATTAATTATGCAGTAGAACTCTGCCCTCAATTAACTAGGGAGATACTCAAGACTTTTTCGGTGACTAGGAAAATCAATTTTTCCAGGTTTCCCCACGGAGATAACCCCAAAGACGAGGAAATAAACCGATAGCTTTCATTAGTTATCGTCTAGATGCCCAGAAAAATAAATACTCTAGCAAAGGGTATTTATTGACAATTGGTAAAATCAGAAAACTTTGCCGATCAATTAACTATTGGAGTCTGTAAAAATATCTATGACCTTAGCTAAGTCCAAAGCAATTTTCGACAATGATGACTACAATCACTTTCCCGAAGTGATTACCGAACCTAAATCGCCGGTATCGGAAGCCGAGATGATGCAAGCGGTAAGAACACTGCTGTTAGGATCAGGAGAAGATCCCGATCGCGAAGGTTTACGAGACACTCCTAAACGAGTAGTAAAAGCCCTAAAATTTCTCACTTCTGGTTATCAGCAATCCCTGGATGAATTGCTGAATGGGGCAGTTTTTCACGAGAATGCTAACGAGATGGTTTTAATCCGAGACATCGATATGTTTAGCTCCTGTGAACACCATATTTTACCGATAATCGGACGCGCTCATGTTGCCTATATTCCTAACGGGAAAGTGATCGGTTTATCGAAAATTGCCCGCATCTGTGAAATGTACGCCAGACGACTGCAAGTACAGGAACGTTTAACCGCACAAATTGCCGATGCTTTGCAAGGATTACTACAACCTCAAGGGGTAGCTGTGGTGATTGAAGCGACTCATATGTGTATGGTAATGCGCGGGGTTGAAAAACCCGGTTCTTGGACTTCTACGAGTGCCGTGCGCGGTATTTTTGCCGATTCTGCTAAGACTCGTCAAGAGTTTATGAGTTTGATTCGTCATAGTCCCGATTTTCACTAATTAGTCAGGGGGATCAGGATTATTTGATCGTCCTATCCCCGGTTTTTGCCTAGGTAAAAAACCAGAGCAAAACCAGCTATTTACTGTTTACTTTTTATTTTTGACGCGCTGTTATCATGCTGATTCGTCCCCGTCGTCTTCGTTATACTCCAGCGATTCGCCGTCTTGTTCGTGAAACTGAATTAACCGTTAATGACTTGATTTATCCCCTCTTTATCATGGAGGGAGAAAATCAAAGGGTTGCTATTCCTTCTATGCCCGATTGTTATCGTTATTCCCTTGATTTATTGCTCAAAGAAGTGGTTAATGCTTATAATTTAGGCATTAATGCCATCGCTCTTTTCCCCCTGATTGCCGAAGATAAAAAAGATAATTTCGGTAGAGAAAGTTATAATCCCGATGGTTTAGTGCCAAGGGCGGTGAAAGCGATTAAAAAAGAAGTCCCTGAAATAATTATTATTACCGATGTTGCCCTCGATCCTTTTTCGATTTATGGTCATGATGGTATTGTGGAGGACGGTAAAATTCTCAATGATGAAACCCTAGAAGTTTTAGTGAAAATGTCGCTCTCGCAAGCGGCAGCCGGGGCTAATTTCGTCGCTCCTTCCGATATGATGGATGGTAGGATTGGGGCGATCCGTCGAGCTTTAGATGCGGCTGGCTATTTGGATGTGGGAATTCTCGCTTATACGGCTAAATATGCCTCTGCTTATTATGGTCCCTTCCGAGATGCCTTAGAATCAGCACCAAAATTTGGTGATAAGAAAACCTATCAAATGGATGGGGCTAATAGTCGGGAAGCTTTACGGGAAGCCAGTTTAGACATAACAGAAGGGGCAGATATTATTATGGTTAAGCCTGCTCTGGCCTACCTCGATATTATCCGTCGTCTGCGCGATAGTAGCCATCTTCCCGTCGCCGCTTACAACGTCAGTGGTGAATACGCAATGATTAAAGCGGCGGCAAAACAGGGCTGGATTGACGAAAAAAGCCTGATTTTGGAAACTTTAATCAGTATGAAACGAGCGGGGGCCGATTTGATTTTGACCTATTTTGCTGCCGATGTGGCATTAATGAAACAAGAAAGCCGATTTTAGGGTTTTTGCCAGCGAAATTGATAGAAATTATCCTGCGCTCCCCATACCTGCTGCCCAAGGCTATCATAACCTCGATCGCTGGTATCCATGCCCTGGGAATGTAGAATAATTGTATTAGTTATTTTCACCGCACCTCTGGCATTAGTGGGACAACCCTGGGGGGGAGTTTCTCCCCGATAACCCCCCGCTATCGGTTTTAAAAACACAGTACACACCGACTCGGCCAAATCTGATACATTTAATTTTCTTTCTGTCAAGTCTTTGTTACAAAAATTAATAAAGTTAGGGGCATTATTTAACTTATAAGCTTTTGATTCCACAGTGGAATTATCGGGGCTAGGTTGAATGACTAAAATTCTTTGACGATAGGGTTGATTTAAGCGATCGATAATTGCCTGTTCCTGATAAAGATAAATACTATCCTGTTTGGGGGAAAAATCCACGGCACAGGTAATCATTTGCACCTTAGCAACGCGGGGGTTAGTGTGCGCTTGTTGCGTCGTATCCATAACCCCAATTAAATGATTAGCCACCCCCTGCACTTGCGGATTAAGGGGCAAAGATTGAGTGAGAAAAAATCCTAGGGCGATCGAAGTTTTCAGCATAAGCAGAGGCTTGATTCCGGTTAGTCTCTAATTAGCTTAAACTAATAAGCAGCAAGAGCAAAAAATCCCCTTTTCCCATGACTAATCATCTGGCTGCATCCGAAAGTCTTTACCTGCGAAAACACGCCGAAAACCCGATCGATTGGTGGTATTGGTGTGACAGCGCCCTAGAAATTGCCAGGAGGGAAGATAAACCGATCTTTCTCTCGATCGGTTATTCTAGCTGTCATTGGTGTACGGTTATGGAAGGAGAAGCTTTTTCCGATCGGGCCATTGCCGATTATCTCAATCACTATTTTTTACCGATCAAAGTTGATCGCGAGGAAAGACCGGACATCGATAGTATCTATATGCAAGCATTGCAGATGATGGTCGGTCAAGGGGGTTGGCCTTTGAATGTCTTCCTAACACCCGATAGTT
>NZ_JASJFF010000940.1:0-2157 GCF_030065435.1 Microcystis sp. M53603_WE2 | reverse complement strand
TTTTCTATCCGAATGCTTCGCCCGTACTTATTCAGCAAACCCTAGATAGTCATACTAAATCCTGTTTAAAAGGTATAGGAGGGCGGGGAGAAGGGAGCGGGTTTTTCAAGTTGGATTGGGGGTTAATCATGCTATTAAAAACCGATTCAGTATAACGGTAAAGTTAGACCGTCTTCACCGATAACTTTGGCTGAGTCATAGCGCTTTAATTGTAACGCGCCCACCTTCCACTGCCTCAATCTGAAGTTTAAAGCCATACAAAAGACCCATCCCCACACAACATCATAAGGGCTTTCTCTGACTGCGACTGCCAAAACGGAAGACGGCTCTATGTCCAATCCGAATCACCCAAGGTTGAGCATCAGGGACACGCTCATAGAGATGATCGGTAGCAGTAATCGTATCGTCGGCAAGCTCAAACGCTCCAGTTTCGATGTCGATCGCCACAATTCTCCCCTGATTTCCCTCCTCCACTTGAGAACGTACCTGAGATTCATAAATCTCATTACCACGTCGAGGGAATTCTTCTTTGCTGTAGCGGGGTTGTCGAACTGTCATTGGCTTGACCCTGTGGCAACTTTTGCCCTCTATTTTAACCTAAACATCGGGAATCTTCGCTAACATTCTCCAACTGGGCCTACAAGAGCGGCATCGCACTTAAACCCACAGCTTCAATCAATGGGCATGGTGCGTTCCCCAAAATCGATCGCTGGAGCAGTGGGACTTGCATTAGGGAACGCACCCTACAAGATCGGCGATCGCACTACAAGATCGGCGATCTAAAGTTTTGCAACCAGAGTCTTCATGGCCTTAATACAATTGTCAAGGTAATCTGCACGGACTTGTACCTCTCGTCCTGGAAGCTTATAGATTCCAGACGACATTTTTGAAAATGGCAACCCTTGGGCAAAAGCAACTACGCCTGTTGTCTGAAAATCTCGAATATCGACCACAGCATCAGCAAGGGTAGTAAACGTCACAACATTTGGATCCGTCTGTAGAATTGAGCCAATCATTGTGTCAATTTCTGTTAGTACGGCAAAATAGGCCGATGCAGGCCCCATATATTGCGTTAGTCTATTTTTAGGGAATAAATGGAATTTCGGGGCACTTCGACCAGCAGCTTGAAGTTGGGATGAAAAGTTATGTTGTTGATAAATTGGAGAAGGTAAATTTATTCCCTGAACTAATGCAAAGGCATTTTGCACTGCTCTTCTGGAAGAATCATCCGCCATAACAGGTAAAATCATTGAATCGGTTGCTGCCAAAGCAATTTGAGTGTAAATAGAAAAACTTGGATTAGCATCAATAAAAAGAAAGTCATAATTATCAGCAACCAATGCAACAAAATCATTGGCCCAGTCGATTACTTTTAACCATGTGTTTGTCCCAGGGATTTGGGTATTAGCTAATGTTGTAATTGCGTTTGACTGTAATTCAACCAAAGCATCACCAGCCAAAAGGTCAATATTGACAGGGATACTCTTGTTAAAGTGGGTTGGATTAGATATGAAATTATCATGATTTATCTGTGGCATTGCATATGGTGATGGTAATCTTTCCTGAAAATAACCCCCAACACTTTTCCTCGGCTGGTTGTTATGTAACGAGTTGAGATTTTTGCTTCCAGAGCCAGTAAGGCCGCCTAATAATAATTCAGACAAGTTCCCTTGAGGACAAAGGTCAATAACTAAAATACGTTTGTCTGTATTATTTTCTGCAAACATCGTGACAGCTTGAAATGCCAAACTTGTCTTTCCTGTACCACCTTTATTGTTCCAGAATGAATATTTTTTCATTTATTCTCCAATTTTCTAAATGATAGAACCAACTACATATTATAGGTCAACTTTCTGCGTAAAACTCTCCAGAGTAACGATATAGGTCAACCTTGTGTATATCACCCCATTTAGGCGCGATTGCCGGAACTTTTCCCTATATCAACCCCAAAAGCGTCTTAGCCAGATTAGCATATTGCCAAAAACCTTGGTTAACTAAATTCCTGACAATTAGGCTCATTCTAGCGATGATTCCTCTGTCTGACCGCACCCCTTGACAAAAATTTACAATTATTCGACCTTTAGCGATCGCTATCGGGGGATAGTTGTTTTTTGTTACAGCAGTGGGGAGAAGGGAGCGGGTTTTTCAAGTTGGATT
>NZ_JASJFF010000505.1:0-4138 GCF_030065435.1 Microcystis sp. M53603_WE2 | reverse complement strand
TAGAAAAGTTTCCATTAATTAAACTTGCTAAGAAGTTAAAAGCAAGTTCTTAGGTGCCGAACTCGGAAGCGAAGCAGATTTCGTTTCCATTAATTAAACTTGCTAAGAAGTTAAAAGTCGATGGCAAAGGCAAGAACGCCTGGGAGCATCTCACCTTTGTAACCCTTAAATCAGGTTTTTATGTCAAGCTATTTTGAAAGCCTTGCTAGAAAACAGTTTTAGGGATAAGTATAATTACTCACTTGCATAAATGAGATGCTCCCAGAACGCCTTGCTTGGAACGAACGTTTCCATTAATTAAACTTGCTAAGAAGTTAAAAGGTTGTCAACAAGCGCGGGGTGAATGGTTGGGATACGTATCGTTTCCATTAATTAAACTTGCTAAGAAGTTAAAAGATTTGTGGTTGGAGTGTCGGCCCATAACAGGCCGCAAGGTTTCCATTAATTAAACTTGCTAAGAAGTTAAAAGACTCCTCAACAAGTTATTGACGCTCCTCCTCTTATGTTTCCATTAATTAAACTTGCTAAGAAGTTAAAAGTTGATGACCTCTCTCTTTTCGCACCATCGGTATCTTGTTTCCATTAATTAAACTTGCTAAGAAGTTAAAAGTGGAGAGTTTCTCTCCACCTCAGATTACTTCTTATTGTTTCCATTAATTAAACTTGCTAAGAAGTTAAAAGAAGCGGAAGCAACAGGGATCACCTTTTTACCGCTACTAAGTTGTTTCCATTAATTAAACTTGCTAAGAAGTTAAAAGTCATTTGCCCAAATTGTCGGGCATCCTTGCGGATTAAAACGTTTCCATTAATTAAACTTGCTAAGAAGTTAAAAGACTGGGAAAATTGGATAAAAGTCAATCGATTAATTGTTCTGTTTCCATTAATTAAACTTGCTAAGAAGTTAAAAGAACGCAAAATTAGACTTACTTCTTGAAGAAATAGAGGTTTCCATTAATTAAACTTGCTAAGAAGTTAAAAGCTTCGGATGGGGACTGGCAAAAGCGGTGAAGGCGTTTAAACGTTTCCATTAATTAAACTTGCTAAGAAGTTAAAAGCCGCATGTGGAGGCAGTTTTCGATACGATTAAGAATTATCGTGTTTCCATTAATTAAACTTGCTAAGAAGTTAAAAGATTTGAGGAAATAGACGGGGTCAACTTCCTTGAGTTCCGTTTCCATTAATTAAACTTGCTAAGAAGTTAAAAGAAGAGACCTTAGTCGAGGTACTTCGAGCCTTACTTGAAGTTTCCATTAATTAAACTTGCTAAGAAGTTAAAAGACGGGAATGCTTCATTCTTTCTCCACCTTCTCCTGTTTCCATTAATTAAACTTGCTAAGAAGTTAAAAGACTAGCTTTGCAAAACTAGGCTGTATAAGGATTGTACAGCAATTTTTCGTGGGGTATTGAAAAGCATAGACATTATTAATAATAATTCTCAATAGTTACCTCAGTCATGAGGCTCAAAGCCTTGCTGGACAAAGCATCGACGCACCTCAACGAAAACTCTAGATTTTCAGCCATTGTGTCTAACCCGCGAAAAATGTTGAGAACCCCCCCATTCCATCGGCATGAAACAATAGAATTTGTTCTACGCTAATGCCTATGCGATCGAGAGCATCTCACCTTTATAACCCCTAAATCTTTATGTCAAGCTATTTTGAAAGCCTTGCTGGAAACCAGTTTTAGGGACAAGTATAATTACTCACTTGCATAAATGAGATGCTCCCAGCCAGAAGCCTTTGTTGGCAAGTTTTCTAGCTCGCTTGTCCGCCTGTCAGATGCTATAGTTAATCAATTATTTTGCTTAACTATCTTTGTTTTCGTGATAAAGTTTAAAGAGAGGCCTTAGCAATTTATGATTATGCCAAAATCAGAGTCCCCTATTAATTCAACAAATTTCTATTTTCGTAAACTTTGTGCCTTGCTAGAAGACAAATCTATTTTGCAACAATTACAGTCTATTCACCCAGAAGAGTTACAAGGACAGATAGAAGAGTTACCCCTGCAAATAGCTAGTTCCTCTGATCGCGTTAATCTAGGAGAGGCTCAAGGCACTAATATTAATAGCGTGAAACATCCCATCAGTGGACAAACTCGAAATATTACTTCACAAGACTCAAGACCAGAAATTCCCGCAGAAATTACCTCAGAAACGGATATAGAAAAACTATTTTGGTGGTTTTGGCGATTTTATCCCGAACTCATCCGACAAAACCAGAAGGATTTTTTCCTCTATCCTGCTCACAGCATCCTTCCTGATTGTCCCCTACATAGCTACAAAAGTACAGTTTCCGCTCTAGTTGGGGCGATGTATCCCGAACATTGGCAAGAAGGAGGTAAATCCCAACATCCCTATCTTTTTCTCTTTACCTTCTCCCCAGTACAAGAATTTATCAAAGCATCCCGAAAATTTGTCGATTTTTGGGCAGGTTCCTATCTACTGCACTATCTCAGTGTTAAACTCTGTTGGTATATTGCCGAAACTTATGGGTCTGATGCTGTGATTACTCCTTCTCTTTGGAGTCAAGAAATTATCGATGCTTTAATTGTTAAAAAATATCCAGATTTTGCGGCTAATTTTGCTTCTTTTCAAGACGGAATATCTCCAGTTGGTAGATTTGATAATGGCATCTCTACAAGTTTAAGTACGGCTGGATTTCCTAATGTGATTATGGCTTTAGTTCCTGGTAAAGAAGCAGCTAGAGAATTGGGAGAGAAATTAAAAAAATGTTTAAGAGAAGAATGGTCAGAGATTGCCAAAAAAGTTAGGGAAGATATCAAAAAACGAACCCTAGAGTTTCTTAAAGATACTAAAAATCACCAGAAAATAGATGAAATATTATTAAAAGAGTTTTTAAGCGAACAAGAAATATGTAAACGAGATTTAAAAAAATGGCAGATAGGACATCATGGTAGTTGTTGGGAGTGGAATAAACTCTGGGAAGCACAAATAGAGAAAACTTGGGAAACTTACTGGACTGCAATGCCTCTAGGCAATCCAGAGCAGCCATTAACTATTAATCCCACAGAGGAAAATTATCAGCAATGGAAACAAGCACAAAATGCGATCGCTCCTCCTCATTTAGCTGAATCTCTACCTACAACAGCCGAAGAAAACCTTTACGAACAGATAAATACTGGTACTTGGTGGGGGGCATTACAAGCTCGTTTGGGACAGTCTATTCAAGCCGTAAAAAATACTCGCACTTGGGCAATTCCTACAGCACCTGGGGAACGTTCCACTTTATCGGGTCAGTTTAGCGCAGTCCATCCCCAATTACATTATCATGGGCAGTTTAAAAATGGAGGTGGACTTTCGGCTCGATCAATGGGTCTATTTTGGCGATTAATGGCTGAAGTTTATCCAGGGTTATTTAATGGCTCAGAAAAATTGAATGCGATCGAATTAACAAAACGCATGGCTTGGCGATATGGGGGAGTTGCTGAATCTTTGGGAATTAATCTAGGGCAAGAAGATGATACTAACTACGATAATTTAATTCGGTTTCCTAATTTAAGTTCTATTGCTGCTGCAAGATTTACTTGCGAAGATTTTAAAAAAGGAGGACAAAAAACACGAAAATATTGGAATTGTCTTAACACACTTATTAACCAACAATTACCTAACAAAGCAGACACTTTTGCCTCCCGTACTCGTGGTCGTCCTTATCAGATACCAAAAGTTGATCGGCAAATTAATCCAGAAAATAGGAATGGACAGAATTTTAATGGAGTCATGTTTTCCAGTAAATGGTTAGCTGATGACATGAATTGTAACGCTCAAGAAACAGCAACATTAAGAAGTTTAGTTGAAGAAGCGCATAAAAAAGCAAAATTTGGCGAAGGAAGTCCAGCCGATTGGTGGGTAATTGTCCTCGGTGATGGGGATGGGATGGGGAAATATGTCTCTGGGTCAAAATTAAAGAAATACAAAGAGTATTTAATCACAGATGCGATCGCAGAAAATGTCAAAAATCATCAAGATTATCCAGATTTACGGCTCTTCGTTACTTGTTATGGTTCGATAGGGGGGCATAAATCGACTAAATCCTTATCTGGCAAGAGACTTAATTGATTAGTTCGCTCTAGATAAAAAACAATTGACAAAAATCGCTAAATGCCTTTCTATATAAGGGTT
>NZ_JASJFF010000661.1:0-5703 GCF_030065435.1 Microcystis sp. M53603_WE2 | reverse complement strand
GTCTGCTGAAAAAGTTTTTCGTGGGGACAGGGTGTGGGGTGTGGGGTGTGGGGTGTAGGGTTTTACCGATTTTGAGGGGGTCAATTACCTAATTTTCAGGGAAAAAGTCCAGGGATTTTTCCCCCGATCACTCCCAGATCCATTACTTTTTGATGGCCAAAAGGTCTAAAAGTTTTACCCAACAAGGTTTTTAGATTTATTCAGCAAACCCTACATAAACAAACTATAATCTACATGAAAGAAATGTCCTAATAATTTCGCCTGTTCTTGGCTAATTGACCCTTTTCCTGCAATTAAACTAGAAGCAATTTTGTCAGAGCCAAGGATTATGGCTATGTCTTTCTTGTTAACGCTTTGTTGCTCCATCAAAAACAATAACATAGAATTAGGTGTGGTTGATTCTTGTAGATAAAAGCTTCTTTCAAAATTCTCAATTAAAAAAATTAGAAGCTCATAAAGTTCATCTTCTTCGGGAGTTCGATGCTGACGGTGCATCAATTCTTCGACAATAACCAGAGCTTTTTCATTTTCTGCTTCTGTTCTGATAACTTTAGGTAAATGGCGAGCTAGTAATTCTTTGTATTTTTCTGGATTAAAAGTAAGGGTCATTTTTCCATTGCTCCTTATCGTATTCAGCGTGAGTTAAAACATACTTGATATAAATTAGCCGCTTCTGATAATCGATACTGGTTATAAGGCGATAACGATTTCCTTTAATGTTAAAAACAGTAAAATTACCAACTGCTTCTGCTTGGGGAAATACTGTTTGAACCTCAACTAAATTATACCAAATTGCTTGACTGGCAATTTTATGCCAATTTTCTAAAGCGTGTTTATTCGTAAATTCTCGTAATCTTCGATAGCTGATGACGTGCATTTATAAAAACAAACATAAATTATCTCTATTGTGTGGACAATGCTCATTAAATAAAATTAAGGAATACATTTTTTAACTTGCTCAAGAGACAATCCCAACGTACTAGCAATTTGCTCGGCCGTCAAGCCAAGCTCGACTAAGTTTGGAATAATTTCTAGTTTTGCTTTTTGTCTTTCTCTTTCCAGAATTGTCAGGCTTTCTTTAACATAAGGTATAGCAGTTTCTTCTATTATTGATTCAATATTTTCTGTCTCATAACTTTGTGAAGGATTAGCACAGAGGTTAATGTTACCGATTTGCACAGGATTAACCATATTGGAGTACGCATTTGCCACTCCTAATCTTTCAATAGTAGCACGGAAATTAGACTTATTTAAATCTTCTCCTAAAGCTTCGGAAAGAATGCGCCACAGTTGATAAGCTTCATCTTTAGTATGCCCTGCCGAACAATGATATTCTTCAGAAATATGGGTATATTTTTTTCCATTAAGGACTCCCTTCAGAATCGCAACTTGCAGACTGTCAAGATGTTGCCCCGTTTGTGCGAAAACTAGGTCATCCACGTATTTCAACACCGCTTGTACGTCCATTAACCTGTTGCTTCATACCTCTAACGCCCACCCGTTATTATCCGCTATAATCCGCTTTTTGTCAAGATTATTAATAAAACTCCCGCCTTTATCCGCCACCATCCGACTTTAGATTAGCTGAAATCAGGCTTATGCTTGAAGCAGGAATTGATGAGGCTAAAAGAATGGCTAATAAAATTACCACCATAACACTAGCTACTGGAGTTTTCCTCGGTTGTGCAGTCATTGAAACTCCCGTTGTAAATTCTGCTCCAACATTACTCGGACCAACTCCTTATCTTAGCTTTAATGATAGTCCATTTAAAAATGTTAACTTTAGCTATTTTTACCTTGAGAATTTTGAGGATGGTTCCCTGAATGTGCCAGGTGTTACAGCCTCTAGTGCTAGTGGCTTACCATTGGGCGTGGAAGGTCCAGGTTTTTATACAGATTCTGTTGATATTGACGACGGAGTGATTGATGGAAACGGGCAACAAGGTCATTATCTCGTTGAAGTAGGTAATGGAATAATAGGAGGCTTTAAATTTACTTTCAATGCCAATACTTTAGGAAACTTTCCTACTCATGTAGGTATTGTCTGGACAGATTCATATTCAAGCTTTGGCGGAATAGATCAAACACCACTAACTTTTGAAGGGTTTGATGCACAAGGAAATTCTTTAGGTACTATTGCACTTGGTCAGGGACAGATTGGCGATACCAGAAACGACGGAACAACAGTTGATGATCGCTTTTTTGGAGTTATCAATTTAGCAGGCATTTCAGCTATCTCAATATCTCAGACTTTGATCAATGTAGGCTTTGGAGTAGATCACTTAGAATATGGATTTGTTCCCCAATCTAGTCAACCTGTTTCTGAACCTTCCACTGTCTTTGGTTTATTAGGATTCGGTTTATTTGGACTAGGTGTATTCTGCAAGCGGACTGTTTCAGCTAATTGGATGTAATAGATTCTCCCGATCTCCCGGGGAGCATCCCACTTTTGCAATAAGCAATTGTACTTAGATGTGAAATGCTTATATGGCAAGCCTTTTCGGGAGTTCATAGATTTTTAACGGTTGTCTAAATTGTGTGATTGGAACCAGAATCGTTATACTAAATCCGGTTATTAAAGACTGATTATTTATTCCCCCTTTTGCATGAGTGCCTTTTGCCTGTCCTGATATGTAGCCTATACTCAACGGATTTAGTATAACTTCTGCTGATCACCATAAGTGAGAGAAATTCACAAATATGAGATACACCCGATTGATAGTGAACACTCATTATATATTAATAAACATAAATAAATATGAAGTAATTTAAGTTTCAAGAAGAATGAACCCGATCTTTTTTACGATGGGGGTAAAAGTGATTTTCAATTTCTCAGGTTGAAAGATGAATCCAGATTAAGCTATCTCAACGATAAGAGGACAAGCCAATGTTTGAAGATTTTACCTATATTACCGATGAGGCTTTTTTAGAGAATTATTGGTGGGAAGAAAAAGTTATCTGTCCCCACTGCCAGGGCAAAGAAAGAATCTATCTAGAGACGGAGAATGAATCCGTCCCCTGTAAATTCTGTGAGGGTAAAGGCATTATTAAACGAAAACAAGAGGAAACTAACTATTCCTAAAAATCTGTAAAATTAGATACCATACATTAAAAATATTCTTGAGTTAAAACCTCTGGCTGACATTGTTTAATTTCGCTGTTAATTCCCAGGGCAGATTCCGATTGGAGGTCTTCGATATAACCGGATTGATGGGATAAAGCTTCCGAAAAACTCTTAAAAGGACCGAAATAATAGAGACATTTCGGCTGAGTGGTGGTGATCTCTATCCACCAAGGTTGAGGTAGTAAACTAGGCTTAATCGGGGCAGTTTCTGGGTCAAGAGGCCTTATACTGAGAATCTTGGCCCCTTGGCGCAGGAGGCGCTGTGTTTCTTGACTCATGCGGCTTTTAGGTACTCGCAGCACTGTCCGGGAGAAGCGTTGAGGCAAAGAGCCAGAAGAACCGGAAAAAACAACTTCATAGAGAAATATTTGATTCTCTCCCTGATTATTAGCCTCTAGCATACAGAAAAGATTCTCTTTTAAGGGTAAGGGTTAAAAAACAGACGCTACTTTGAGCAGATGACTCAAGCAAAATCATCTCCTAACAGAGTAGCGCATCTTGATACCATAGCATAGAGCGGCAAAAAGTTAGGTTTTGACCTACTCTCCCCTCACAGCATAGCTTGACGAGAGATTCTTCAACAAGAAGAACCCGATAGAGTTCTTTATGATGCTGTAGCCGAATCTAGGGCCGTTATCTTAATGGTGAGGTACAAAGTTTTTGTTTTTTGGAGTCGGTGGTCGATGCCAAATCCTCTTATACTTCATCTTTATGAGAAACCCTGTCAATAGGGTTTGCGGCAAAAAGTTTTTCCTAGGGGTAGGGTGTGGGGTGTAGGGTGTAGGGGTTTCCCCATTTTTGAATTGGCGAATTACCTAATTTTCAGGGAAAAAGTCCCTAAATTTTCCCACCGAACAATCCAATGGCTGGCACTTTTTGATTTCAAAAAGACCAAAAGATATTAGCCAAAAAGGTTTTTATATTTATGCAGCAGTCTCTCAATAATATTGACAACAAATAGAGTTTTTAAACAAATATGCAGCCACCAAAATTAAGCTTAGGAACCAGATTATTTTTATCCCATCTCCTCGTTATGGTGGTGGGATTGAGTAGCTTTATTATCATTGCTAAATTATCTTCTCCGCGAATGTTTGTTTTGCGTTTGGAACAGTTAGAAAGGCAGGGATTTTTTACCGTGCGATCAGCGAGAACTTTCTTGGTTAGGGGTTTTGAGACAGCTTGGGATAGTAGTGCCATTTGGTCATTCATTGCGGGAGGAAGTACGGCTGGTTATCTGAGTTTTTTGGTTTCTCAACGCATTATGAAACCGGTAAAACAAATGAAACAAATCACTAAAAATTTTGCTGAAGGGGATTTATCGGCGCGAGTTCCAGAAAGCGAAATCCCAGAATTAAATCAATTAGCCATCAGTTTTAATCAGATGGCG
The DNA here is from genome assembly GCF_030065435.1 of Microcystis sp. M53603_WE2. NCBI lineage: Bacteria > Bacillati > Cyanobacteriota > Cyanophyceae > Chroococcales > Microcystaceae > Microcystis > Microcystis sp. M53603_WE2. The sequence goes on along the minus strand of NZ_JASJFF010000661.1, from coordinate 1,192 downwards.
ATTAGTTTAGCCGATGTGGAAAAACGGCGCCAGGAATTAATCGGTGATCTTACCCACGAATTACGCACCCCTTTAACTGTGGTACGGGGATATTTAGAAGAATTAGCCGATGGTGCGATCGAACCTAATCCAGAACTTTATCAGAAATTAGTGAAAGAAACCCGCAGGTTAGAACGTTTAACCCACGATCTACAGGAGCTATCGCGAGCGGAATCTGGTTATCTATCGATTAAAATGCAACCTGTTAATTTATTACCTTTGTTAAATTCTCTCATCGAAAAATTTGCCGATCAATTATTAGAAGATGGACCGACTTTACAGTTAGATTGTCCCCCCAATTTACCATCTGTCATGGCCGATCCCGATCGCCTCGAACAAATCTTAGTTAATCTGCTCGGTAATGCCATTCGTTACACCGATAATGGTGCAATTACCCTGCAAGTGACAAGGGACAAAAATCGCCTACAAATTGCCGTTATCGATACAGGAATTGGCATCGCAGCAGAGGATTTACCCTTTATTTTCGAGCGCTTTTGGCGGGCCGATCGTTCTCGTTCCCGTTATTCTGGGGGTAGTGGTATTGGTTTAGCGATTACCCGTCGTTTAGTGGAATTACACCAAAGTCAAATCGAGGTGGAAAGTGAATTAGGTAAAGGCAGCACTTTCCGTTTTTCCCTAGCAATATCGGCCAATTTTCAGTGAACAGTGAACAGTAATCAGTAATCAGTAAACTGAAAACTCACATCTGATAACTGATCACTGATAACTGATCACTGATTAAATGCCGTGACTTTTGCCGATCACCCAATGACGACGGAAGAAGCGAGCGAGCGAGGTTTCTTCTAAGGATAAGTAAATCGGTCTTCCGTGGGGACAGGTGCGGGGATTACGGGTATTTTGCCAATCATCGAGTAAATTCTGCATTTCTTTTAAACTTAAAGCTGTACCGTTGCGGATAGCACTCCGGCAAGCGGTAGCCACCTGAGCGGTTTGTAAATCCCCCCCTAAACTTAATTCTAGTAAAGCATCAGCCCGATCCTCGCGTTCTTTGAGTAGAACAGGAATACTACGAATTGCCCAAGAGCGATCGCCAAAACTAGCAATTTCTAATCCTAAACGTTGTAATTGTTCGATTTGTCGAGTAGTTAACTGATTTAAGATGATCGGAGTATCTAACGGCACGATTTCCCAG
>NZ_JASJFF010000691.1:0-2120 GCF_030065435.1 Microcystis sp. M53603_WE2 | reverse complement strand
TGAAATATTATGGAGATTTTTAAAATATGAATGGATTGAATTTAGCGCCTATAAAGACCGAAAGAGCCTCCTCGCTTACGTTAAAAAAGTGCTGGACAATTTTGGAGGCGAGTATGTAATTAATTTTGCCTAGGTACTTATCTCTATTTTGTCCTTAACTTAATTACCTATACTTACTGATGATGATTAAATTTCGTGCTGAAGACTGTCTAATTTTATTGGTTGATGATGTCGGTAAAAATCTCCAATTGGCTGTGAATATTCTTGATTCTGCTGGTTATGCCACTATTTATGCTAGTAGTGTTAAACAGGCAATAATAGAACGAGTAGAAACTGCTAATCCTGACCTAATTCTTCTTGACTTAATGATGCCAGAGATGGGGGGAATAGAACTTTGTCGAAGACTAAAAAGTAATGCTTTATACGCTCATATACCGATTATTTTTGTAACAGATAGTGAGGAAAAAGAAGATATTATCAATGCTTTTAATTCTGGGGCTGTGGACTACGTAAATAAACCCTTTTATAGTTGGGAACTGTTAGCCAAAGTTAAAATTCATTTAGAACTGAAAAAAACCCAAGAAGAACTGAAAAATATCAATTATCAACTAGAAAAGCTAGTCAGAACTGATAGCCTAACTGGGGTAAATAATCGTCGAGAGATTCTCGCCTTGGGCGAGAAAGAATTGCAACGATGTCGTCGTTATCATCGTTATTTTTCGGTTCTATTCATCGATATCGACCATTTTAAACATATTAACGATACCTTTGGTCATCTCCTAGGGGACAAAACTTTAATTACTGTCGCTGGGGCAATTAAAAACTGTCTGCGTCAAGTGGATAGTTTTGGGCGCTTTGGGGGCGAGGAATTTGTCGCTATTCTCCCAGAAACTAATCTTGAAGATGCTGCTACCACAGCCTGGCGCATTTGTCAAGTAATTAACAAGTTAAATATTGAAATTGATCGACAAAAAGTGCGAGTTACTGCTAGTATTGGTGTGGCAACATTTAGCCCTGAAGATAATAATCTAGAAGCGGTGATCGAGCGGGCTGATCGTGCCATGTTTGCCGCTAAAAATCAAGGTAGGAATCGAGTTAGTTTAGGTAAAACAGTATGAAAAATTTGTTATTGATTCTTGGTTTTTTGCTCTTGGGTGTAGCCCCAAGTTTTAGCGCCGATCTCGATACAATTATACGCCGGGGAAAATTAATTGTCGCTGTCAAAAATAATCTCCCTCCCCTCGCTTTCCTTGATTCTCAGGGTAATCTGCAAGGATTGGAAATCGACATCGCTAAACGTCTAGCGTCAGAAATTCTCGGTTCTGACAGTGCTATTATTCTCAAACCCGTTAGTAATCAAGAACGTTTACAGGTGGTTATTGATGATCGAGTAGATTTTGCGATCGCTCGTGTGGCGATTACTCCTGCACGTCAGCGCTTAGTGGATTTTAGCCCCTTTTATTACCTCGATAGCAGCGGTTTTGTGACGAAAAACCCGCAATTGCAGCGTTTAGAAGACTTAGCTAACTCTAGAATCGCCGTACTCAACGGCTCGACGACAATCGCCCTTGTGCGTTCCAATTTACCTAAGGCTACCCTGCGCGGGGTTGCTTCCTATCAAGAAGCTTTAAATTTACTGGAAACGGGGGAAATAGACGCTTTTGCGGCTGATAATAGCCTTTTAACCGGTTGGGTGCAGCAATTCTCCAATTATCATCAATTACCGATCCAGTTGGGTGCGATCGCTCTAGGAGTCGTTCTCCCTAAAGGTTTACAGTACCAAAGTCTCCGAGAACGCGTCAATCAAGCGATCGAGCGGCTAGAATCCACCGGCTGGTTAGCAGAACGGGTGAACTATTGGGGCTTACCCCTGAGAATTCGGGAAATGGGGAGATAGGGTGCTTTTTTGCTGTGAACAGTGAACAGTAATCAGTAATCAGTGAACTGAAAACTCAAATCTGATCAGTGATCACTGATAACTGATCACTGATCACTGACTAAATCCTGTTATAATTTGAGGGAATAAGTATAAAAATATTGATTGCTCGATCGCTAATTATGGAAGATACCCTGCCTCTTATTTACGTTTCTGGATTGCTAATTTTCGTGATTGGTTTAGG
>NZ_JASJFF010000004.1:0-1763 GCF_030065435.1 Microcystis sp. M53603_WE2 | reverse complement strand
GTGGCGGTATGATTAGCTTGGGCGCGACGACGACAGGAACGATCGATCCGTGCATTAATTGTATCGCCGGTGGTGACAATTCCCCGCTCAATCCGACCAAAATGGATAAAAATCCCCGATTCTTTCTGCACATTCTCAACGCGGATAACCAGATTATCGCCGGTTAAATAACCCTTATCACCGATTTGTCCACCCGATTCGGCATAAAAAGGGGTTTGATCGAGAACTACCTGCACCTCAGTGCCTGCTGCGGCCGATTCCACCGTTTTACCAGCGACTAAAACCGTCGTTACTGTTGCGGTTGCTTGCAAATCCGTATAACCGAGAAATTCCGTCGGGTGAATATGTTCTGCCAGCTTATCTAAACTGCCCTGTACCGTCAAATCTATGGTTTCGTGGGCGGCTTTTGATCTTTGCTGCTGTTTTTTCATTTCCTGCTCGAAACCCGCCGTATCGACGCTTAAACCCTGCTCCTCGGCGATTTCTTGAGTGAGTTCGAGGGGGAAGCCATAGGTATCATAAAGGGTAAAGGCATCGACTCCCGAAATCTGGCTTTTTTCTTTTTCTAGAATCGATTCGAGCAGTTTCTCGCCTCTTTCTAGGGTTTCTAAAAATCTCGCTTCCTCTCGCTCTAATTCTGCCTTGATCACCGTTTCTCGTTCCCGAACATTGCCATAGACGGACTCGGAAAGAGCGATCGCAACTTCCGCCACTTTGGTGATAAATTGACCTTCAATACCGATTAAACGCCCGTGCCGTACTACTCTCCGAATCAGACGACGCAGGACGTAACCTCTGTCAGTATTCGATGCTGAGATACCATCCGCTATCATGTGTACTACCGAACGCACATGATCGCCGATGACTTTTAGGGAAACTTTCGTTTTTTCGTCCGCTTTCTGGTAGTCTATGGCTGCTAACCGGGCCGCTTCAGCGACAATCGGGAAAATTAGGTCAGTTTCGTAGTTATTGGCGACTTTTTGCAGGATTTGCGCCATCCGTTCCAAACCCATCCCCGTATCGATATTTTTATTGGCCAGGGGTGTCAGATTGCCATCCGCGTCGCGGTTATACTGCATGAAGACGAGGTTATAAAACTCGATAAAACGGCTATCATCCTCTAAATCGATGGTTTTATCCCCCAATTCCGGGTGAAAATCGTAGTAAATTTCCGAACAGGGACCACAGGGACCCGTGGGACCCGATACCCAAAAGTTATCCGCTTCGCCCATTTTTTGGATACGATGAGCAGGAATACCGATTTTATCGCGCCAGATAGCGAAAGCTTCCTCATCCTCTCTAAAGACACTAACGACTAATCTTTCGGGGGGAAGGTTAAAAACTTCTGTGGACAATTCCCAGGCCCAGGCGATCGCTTGTTCTTTAAAATAATCACCAAAGCTAAAATTGCCCAACATCTCAAAAAAAGTATGGTGTCTAGCAGTCCGGCCGACATTTTCGATATCGTTGGTGCGAATACATTTTTGAGAAGTGGTAGCGCGGGGAAATTCTGGGGTCTTTTGCCCTAAGAAAATCGGCTTAAAAGGGAGCATTCCCGCAATAGTCAGCAAAACGGTGGGGTCTTCTGGTACTAGAGAGGCACTAGGGAGAATTTTATGGTTTCTGGCCGCAAAAAAGTCTAAAAATCGCTGGCGAATCTCGCTTCCGCTTAGGTGGTTACTCATAGAAGATGTCAGTTAGTCAGAAAATGCCTATTTTATCCATTGTGGCATTTTTGCGTTTTAACTCTCCACCTTTACTCT
>NZ_JASJFF010000792.1:0-6530 GCF_030065435.1 Microcystis sp. M53603_WE2 | reverse complement strand
AGTCAGTTACCTAATTTTCAGGGAAAAAGTACCTGAATTTTACCCCCGATCCCTCCAATGGTCGGCACTTTTTGAGGAAAAAAAAGTCTAAAAGCCTTATCCAACAAGGTTTTTAGATTTATTCAGCAAGCCCTAGGTAGAATTCCAAGGGATACGGAAATTTGGCAATATCCAAAGGATAAAAAACTGGTTATTGTTACGAAAGATGCGGACTTTTCTGATAGACTAATGCTAGATTTTTCCCCACCCAAAGTAGTACATCTCCGTTTTGGCAATATACGAAAACGCGAATTTCATCAGTTTTTAGCTCGTATTTGGCCACAGATTGAAGCTTTGGTCATTGAACATAAATTAGTTAATGTCTATTTAGATAGAATTGAAGCATTTAGATAATTTTTCCTAACATTCATTGCGATATCGCTAAGGTGGGTAATGCCTGCCTTACTCTAGGGAAAGTCCAGTAATAATATCTTCTGGGGGAATCCCAGCTTGAATTAAATTGGTTGTTAATCCTTCTTCAAGATTATCATCTTCAATGACAATTTTATTTTTCAATAAACGAGCGTGAAATAAAATTGTATTAATCCATGCTTCTTTTTCCCAACCAGTCATAATTATTAAAAAGTTGCCTGATTCTGGATCACAAACTGGGGTAATTTTAAGGTTTTGTAATCGAGGTTGCATCGCCGATTCTTTTCTGATAACTTGAGTCAGAATATCGGCATAATTTACTGTGTTATCCATTCGACAATTATCTCCTTTTGAGGATTATAAATAATTAAATTGATTCTATTACGTTTAATAACCAGTTGGAAAATAGCTTTTTTGAAGTGTTTTAAATAAACCGCTTCACTAATGCCCAAAAAAAGTTTTCTTTCAGGTTCTTGTGAATCTAAAGCCCATTGGTATAATTGAAGTTGTCCTCTTGTTTTTTCTAATTCACTGATAACTGAAGGCGTATCAAAGTCTTTGATTTCTACAGCAATTTTACGATCTTCTTTTTCCGCAGCAAAAAACTTTTCTGCTCCTAAATCAGCTTTAAGCAAGGTTTTTTCTAAGGTTATAATTAAAGGATCATCAGTGATTTTCCAACCTTCTTTTTCTAAAGTATGACGTAATGATAAATGTAGATCGTCTCGTCTGGACATCCTTATAAACCCTGCTTAAGAGGTTCGTTTCCTATTTTACTACAGTTCGCCCTAATTCGGATTTATTATGACCGAAAAAGCGGTAAGGTGGGCAATGGCCACCCTACTATTTCTATTTTCGCTTGGTCAGGCTAGAGACTAACCCTAATCCTCCTAATCCTAACAAGGCAACAACAGAACTCAGTGCAGATCTGGTAGGGTGCGTTCCCTCATGCAAGTCCTACCGCTGCAGCGATCAATTTTGGGGAACGCACCATGATCATTGATTCAAGTAAATGATAATAATCTAAAAACGTCTAGGCACAGCGACGGACGGGAGTGCGATCGCTTATGATCGAGTTGTAAATTTTTGTTACGAAGTGCAGTCAGATTGAACAATTGGTGTTGCATCCTTGGGGAAAGCTGATGTTATTTCGGCTGATTGTCAGGAATCCACAAAACGGGGTGATATGCGGAAACTTTCGGGGTTCTTCTAGGTTTTGTGTGATAAGTTTAACTTACATAGGATCGATCAATCTTTGTGTCCTCTGTGTCTTTGTGGTTCCTTCCATTCCCTCACTAAGGCGAATATATCTCAGAATACATTTTACCCACCAAATCCAAGAGAGCCGAAATCTCCATAAACTTCATTTAAAGTCCATCTGTCTAACCAATCACTGTACCAAACCGAGAGTTAGACTAATAATATCATTCAAGGTTGATGATAACGGTTCAGTGCAATCGCCCATCGACTCGGTCTGGGTTGACGCAACCTATCTTCAATAGGCTAGGTTGACGGCCAACGGTTGACCCGCTATCAGTTCTTCCAGCCTGTAAATTTAAAATAAGCAGTTGGTCAAAGCAGATCAATTACCGGTAAAACATTAAGGAAGGTAAATTTTCTTTGTGGGGGGAGGGCAATGTCCAAGCTTTTGCCAACACTTCCAGATGGCAAGGTCTGTGATTTCATAGACCAGAAAACCCGTAATGATACGCCCGAAGAATATGTTCGCCAGAACATCGAGCGTCGATTGGTGCTGGAATTGGGCTATTTGCCAGAACAGATCGAGGTTGAGTATCCAATTAAGCAGGGTAGTAAGACTGTTCGAGTGGATCTGGCTATTTTCCGTGAGGGGGATCAACACAATCAGGAAAATATTTGGATCATTATTGAGTGCAAAAAAGACTCAGTACCACCCTCAGCCAGTAAAGACGGAGTTGAGCAGCTTCGGTCATACATGGCGACTTGTGATAACTCTGAGTGGGGGATGTGGACAAATGGTAGGAAAAAGACCGTCTTGCGTCGAATTAGGACAGAGGAAGGCATTGAGTATGAAGAGCCTAATGATATTCCTTCTAAGAATGGTAATGTTGAGGAAGTTGATCGCCCAACTCGTGAGTCACTAAAGAATGCAGTTGGTGATAATTTACTGTTTTCTTTTAAGATTTGCCACGATCATATTTATGTAACGGATGGGCTACAAAAACAACCTGCTTTTTTTGAGCTTTTAAAGGTTATTTTTTGCAAGATTCATGATGAGCGTAATTTTCCTAATCCTTTAGAATTTTATGCAACAGCGAAAGAGAAAAAGAGTAATGATGGTCGGTTAACTGTTTTTAATCGCATTAGCAAGATTTTTAGCGCAGTTAAAAAGCAATACCCTGCTATTTTTGATGCTAATGATGAAATTAAACTTCAACCTCGTTCTTTAGCTTATATTATCGGTGAGCTTCAACGCTATAGCTTTCTGAGTACAAATATTGATGTTAAAGGGAAAGCCTATGAAGAACTGGTTGGCGCAAATTTAAGGGGCGATCGTGGTGAATTTTTCACACCTCGAAATGTGCAAAAAATGACTATTCGTATGCTGGAGCCGAAAGTCACTGATAAGATTCTCGATCAATCCTGTGGCACAGGTGGCTTTTTGGTAATTGCAATGAATGAGGTAATCAAAAAGTTAGAACTACAAGCAGGAGTAACTGAGCAGTCAGATCCTTGGATGCAAAATGCACTCAATTCTAAAATTCAAGAAACAGCTAAAATTAATTTCTTTGGGATTGATATTAATCCAGATTTAGTCAAAGCGACCAAGATGAATATGGTGATGAACAATGACGGCTCTGGAAATATTCTTAGACAAGATTCTCTGTTACATCCTCATCAATGGGAAGATAGTTTTCGGAAGCAATTTGCCACGGCTTTAGCTATCGATCCCAAAACTTTACGCAGTGAGAAAGATCTGGGTCATTTTGATGTAATTGCAACCAATCCCCCCTTTGGTTCAAAGTTACCAATTAAGGATGAAGAAACCTTAAAGCAATATCAGCTTGCCTATGTTTGGAAAGAAACTGAGTCTGGTTGGGAGCCAACAGAACAACTTCAGGGTTCTGCATCACCTGAGATCTTGTTTATTGAACGATGCTGGCAACTTTTGAAACCAGGGGGACGGATGGGAATCGTTTTACCTGATGCAATTTTGGGCGCTCCTGGATTGATTTATGTGCGGTATTGGTTAATTAAGCATTGCCGAATTGTTGCTTCGATTGACCTACATCCTGATACTTTTCAGCCTCACAATGGGACGCAAACTTCGGTTTTGATTCTTCAGAAAAAGACTGAAAAGGAAATCGCTCAAGGAACAATGTCTGATTATGAAATCTTTATGGCACAGGTGAAGGCGATCGGACATGACAAACGGGGTAACATCACCTACAGACGTAATGAGGAAGGGGAAGAGATACTGGTTCCAACTAATCCAGAGTCAATCCCTTTGATCGAGCGAACGGCAACGGGTGAAGGTGTGGCTAGACCGCTACCTCGTCAAAAGGTTGAGGATGATGATACGGATTTGGTAGCTAATGAGTTTATTGAGTGGAAGAAAAAGGTGGTACTAGGATGGTAACTTACGCTTTTAAATCTGATTACACGCCAGAGATACCTGATGATGAGTCGGAGAAACTATCGACGACGATCAAACTCAGTGAAGTCCTGGCTGCTGGTGTGCGTCTAGAGGCTTCTGCTTTTAGCATTGAGGCTCATAATGCAGTTACAGCTTTGACAAATAGTGGTTTACCTCTCATCCCACTTTATGGCAAGGAAGGTCTTTGTCAGGAAGCTCATAATGCTTTTCGCTTCAAGCGAATTTATGTAGATGCTGAACATGGCATTCCTTTTCTTTCCAGTTCTGACATTATTAGTTTGCGTCCAAGAATAGAAAATTATTTGAGTCGTAAATATACACAAAATCTATCTAAACTCTTAATTCAAAAGTGGGATATTTTAATTTCTTGTTCAGGAACTGTTGGTAATGTTAGTTTGGCGTGTGAAACACTAGCAGGGAAAGCTCTTTCACAAGACGCTATTCGACTTCGGGCAACTGATCCTGATCTAGCAGGTTTTATAGCAGCTTTTCTTCCTAGTCGATATGGTCGTCCTCAGCTTACTCAGGCTACCTATGGCTCAGTTATTGTTCACATTGAACCAGAGCATTTAGAACGAGTTTTAATTCCCGATTTGCCGCCGATTCGCCGGATTGAAATTGGTCGCTTGATGTGTAAAGCGGGAGAACTGCGTGATGAAGCAAATCATTTGTTAGATGAAGCCGATCGCCTTCTCCATGAACGTTTAAACCTACCCTATCTCAAAGATATTACTCCGCGTGGTAGTGCATCTTTTACGACTACGATCAAAGCTTCTCAACTCATGGGACGATTAGAAGCAAGTTTTCACAATCCCGAAGCGATCGCTGCTGAAAAACAACTAGCTCAGTTACCTGTTGAAATTACTAAAATTGGCGATCAGCGAATTACTAAAGAAGTTAGAGCAATTACAAAGTTTAGAGAACGCACTTATGTTGACAAAGGTGGTATTCCTATGCTTAGTAGTAAACAACTTTTTCAAGTCGATCCAATCGATGTTAAACGACTTGCCAAGGGCGCACATACCAAAGATTTACCTGAAATTCAACTAGAAGAAAACATGATCGCTGTTACTCGTTCTGGCACGATTGGGAAAGTACAGATTATTCCTAAATACATGGCAGCATGGACAGCTAGTGAAGATGCAACTCGGATTCTAGCATCTGATGATATTAATGCAGGTTATCTTTATGCTTGGTTAGCCTCAGATTATGGTTATTGCCTAATAACACGACAATCTTATGGTTCAGTTATTGTTCATATAGATCGAGAAATGCTTGCTTCTGTCCATATTCCATTACCTGAACCAAAGATTAGAAATGAAATTGGCGATCTAGTTCTCAAAGCTAACCAACTACGCGATCAAGCTTGGCGCAGTGAACAAGAAGCGATCTCTAAATTAGAAAAACTGATTTCTTCTAAATCAAATACACCTATGAATAATCAAACACCTATCGAAAGCTTCTCTTTCGCAAATATTAAATTTGACTATAATGCAGAACCAATCTGGGAATTAGCCGCCCGACTTTCTGCCAAAATCCCCAATGAAGAATGGGCAAAACTACCAAAAGACTTAGCCCAAAACTTTGACCATTATCAACAGCAACAGGATAGTTAGTGAGAGTCGTTTTCGCCGATACAGGTTATTGGGTTGCCCTTCTTAACCCCAGTGATAATTTGCATAAAAAAGCTGTTCAGCTATCAAAAACATTGCATCCCGTCTATATTGTCACCAGTGAAGCCGTCCTTATCGAAGTCTTAAACGACTTTTCTAAACGTGGTGAGTATTTCCGTGACTTAGCCATAGAGCTAACTCAAAATTTGCGTTCTAACCCCAATGTTCGTATTGTTCCCCAAACCAGTGAGCAATTTGAACAAGGATTAAGACTATATCAACAGCGTAAAGACAAAGCATGGAGTCATACAGATTGCGTATCTTTCAAAATAATGGAAGAAAATGGAATCAGAGAAGCACTCGCTTATGACAAACATTTTGCCCAAGCAGGATTCACCGCTCTGATGCGGAATTGTCGGGTATGAGTTCGGAAGTAACGCCCGATTTTAGCAGAGAGTTTCGCCTTAAAAATCCCAACTTAGTAGATTTAGAAAAATGAGATGCAGCCTTCGTTTAACTGAATATATCGGATATAATCAAAGACAGGTCATTGAACGTTAAAGAAATACCGTGAACATCAGCCTAGATCTACCTTCAGAGCTAGAGAATGAGTTATCTACAAAATCCTCCTAAAACAGGGCTGGAGCTAGTTGCTTATTGGGAAAGCGTTGGGTTTATTGGCTCCCGACCTGATATTATCGATAGTTAGGAGCAGTCAAGCAAATTGCGCCATGAAGCTGAAACCCGTGAGCAGGCTTAGGTAGGGTTTGCTGAATAAATCTAAAAACCTTGTTGGATAAGGCTTTTAGACTTTTTTTCCCTGAAAAAGTGCCTACCATTGGAGTGATTGGGGGGAAAATTTAGGGATT
>NZ_JASJFF010000999.1:0-3673 GCF_030065435.1 Microcystis sp. M53603_WE2 | reverse complement strand
TGTTAAAGTCCGATGTTCATGCTGCGAAAATAGGATTGGGACTTTCAAAAACCTTGCATTATCCTTCTTGTAGTACATCGCTTGGTACAAAAAACAAGGGCAACAAAGCCTGAAACGACTGGCTCCTGACGACCGGCTACTGACTCCTACCCCCAGGAAAAACTTTTTCAGCAGACCCTAATTACACATTTCGATCAAGCTTTTGCTCCTTGCCTATCTTCACTAGGAAATTTATTTTGCATGACTACTTATTACCTAAAGATTGATGAGATTATTTAACGATTGATCCACAACTATCGGGGGTTATTTACCTAAGAGATAAGTAAATATTATTTTAAGTTTATTTAAGGCTGTCATTACTAATGCTAAGTTGAGCCGGGTAAATTTTCCTGTAGTATCAAAAGGAAAACTCATTCGACCCGTTCAGTTTAAACGGCGAGAGAAGGGATTTTAAGACTGAGGAACAACCTATGGCAAAAAAAACAAAGACAACCACTTATAAAGTCACCCTGAAAACACCTGGTGGCGACCAGACAATTGATGTTCCCGATAATGAATATATTCTCGAGGCAGCAGAAGCAGAAGGATTAGATTTACCCTTTTCTTGCCGTGCTGGTGCTTGCTCTAGTTGCGCTGGTCAAATCGAATCTGGTAGCGTTGATCAGTCTGATCAATCCTTCTTAGATGATGATCAAATTGAAGCGGGTTATGTCCTCACCTGTGTCGCCTATCCTACTTCTGACTGTGTGATCGTCACCCACAAAGAAGAAGATTTGTACTAATTTAACTCAATATTTATTTGGGGGTTAGATACTCCAACAATAATAGAGCGGGAACTGCAAGAGCGACAGTTCTCGCTTTATTTGTATTTTTGCCTCTTGACTCGACAGTGAGATACAGCCAAAAAATTAATCCTGCTAGAGGTTTTCTACAAATTCATAATTATATGGTAGTATAGTTATAAAGTTATATAAAGGGAGTCAGAGATAATGCTATTCCGTCAGATGTTTGATCCCGAAACCAGCACTTATACTTATTTGATTGCCGATCCCGTCAGCAAGGAAGCGGTATTGGTGGATCCAGTGCGGGAACAGGTGGAAAGGGATGATCGGCAATTACAGGAGCTAGGATTAACGCTAAAATACTGTTTAGAAACCCATATTCACGCCGATCACGTCACAGGAACTGGAAAATTAAGGCAAATCACAGGCTGTCTGGGTATAGTTCCCGAAAATGCTCAAGTAGCCTGTGCTGATCGCCATCTGGCAGATGGAGAGGGATTGTTACTAGGAAATATCACCATCAAAGGGATCGCTACTCCTGGTCACACCGATAGTCATCTAGCCTATTTAGTCAATAACAGTCATATTTTGACGGGAGATGCCCTATTTATCCGAGGTTGTGGTCGTACCGACTTCCAAAGCGGCGATGCTGGTACCCTCTTTGATTCGGTCACGCAAAAACTTTTCACTCTCCCCGATAGTACCCTAGTTTATCCCGGCCACGACTATCGCGGTTTAACTGTCTCCACCATTGCCGAAGAAAAACAATACAATCCCCGTTTTGTCGGACGTAACCGCAGACAATTTATCGAGTTTATGAACAGTCTTAATTTACCAGATCCCAAAAAGATCATGGAGGCAGTTCCCGCTAACCAAGGCTGCGGTAATTTAGGAGTTGTTTTAGCTTCAAGATCCATTCAGGAGATTAACGATGACCAATACCACAAATCAGGCAAAATTACTAGAATTTGATGCCCATACTTTAAAAAACTTAATTGAGCGTCGAGAAGTTTGCTTAATTGACGTGCGAGAACCGGGGGAGTACGCAAGCGATCGCATTCCAGGGGCGAAATTAGTACCACTTTCCAGTTTTAACCCCGATTTGATCGCTTTTGACCCCAATCAAACCCTAGTTCTCTACTGTAATTCCGGCAGCAGATCCACTGTAGCAGCACAAAAACTGATTGCGGCAGGATTTAGCCAAGTTGCCCAGCTTAAAAACGGCTTAAATACTTGGAAAAGTGCGGGTTATGCCACCGAAAAAGACCAAAATGCGCCAATTAGCCTATTCCGTCAGGTGCAGATCGTCGCTGGTTCCTTAGTAGTCCTCGGAACAGTATTAGGAGCCTTTCTCTCGCCTTGGTTCCTGATTTTAAGCGGTTTTGTCGGTTCTGGTCTAGTTTTTGCGGGGATTAGTAATACCTGTGCTTTAGCTATGCTTCTGGCTAAACTTCCCTATAATCAACCCCATCAGTAAGCAGTAATCAGTCATCAGTAATCAGTAACCAGTAAATAATGAAATATGATTTGCTGATAACTGATAACAAGAGAAGAATCTAAAACCTAAGATGTACTTAGTTTCTAGCCTTCTTTTTAGGTAGGAGAATTGTCAGATTCTTTACTTGGGGCCTGTTGCCTTCAGAAACTGATAACTGATAACTGATAACTGATAACTGAAATGACTTGGTTAATTGGACATTTATTAGCCGTTTGTACGGGGATTAGTCTGGGATTGTTAGGAGGAGGAGGTTCTGTACTAGCATTACCGATTCTAGTCTATGTGATGGGAGTACCGACCAAATCTGCGATCGCTATGACGCTTCTAGTCATCGGTAGTGTCAGTTTACTCGGCACGATTCCCCACTGGAAAAAAGGCAACATTAACTTAAAAACCGCTTTTATCTTCGGTTCTGCCACGATGGTAGGGGCTTTTTTGGGAGCAAGATTAGCCACATTTCCCTTTGTCACTGCCACCTTCCAGATGCTCCTGTTTGCGACACTAATGCTCCTAGCGGCAGCCTTTATGATCCGCAGATCAGCACAGATAGATAATCCTGATTATAAAGCCCGCGATCGGCAAAAAAATCTGACTCTCTACCCCCAACCAGTCTGCCGATATTGCTGGCTCTGGTTAATGAGCGAAGGAATTGCTGTGGGTGTCCTGACGGGATTAGTTGGGGTTGGGGGAGGCTTCGCTATCGTTCCCGCGCTGGTATTATTGGGTAAAATCCCCATGGTTCAAGCGATCGCCACTTCCCTGCTGATTATTTTCCTCAATTCTGTAGCCGGATTACTGGGTTATTTAGGTCATATTAGCGTCGATTGGCAGTTAACCCTATCCTTTGCTTTTGCGGCTGCTCTCGGTACTCTTATCGGTTCCTATCTGGGACAGTTTGTGTCCGCAAAACAGTTACAAAAAGGTTTTGGTTATTTTCTCTTAGCGATCGCAACTTTAGTTTTAATTCAAAATCGTCATATCCTGTACAATTTCCTGACTCCGAAAGGCAATTCTATCATCCCAGCGGAGAAGACTATCAATCGAACTGAAGTCAATTAAATCTCGATACTGGGAGAATTGCTGCAATACTGATCAGCTGCTTGCCTATCCACATCACTTGTTAAAACTACATGGGAGAGGCACTGGAGCTTTTTGCTGTTTAAGACTGATAACTGATAACTTACCCACTGATAACTGATCACTGATCACTGATTATCGGCCCACTTCAGCGAAAATCTCGGCTAAAATCTCCCCAGCACCAGCCTCGCGCACTTTATGGGCTAAATCTCGTCCTAAGACTTCCCCATGGCTAGGATCACCGCTAACCGAGTCCTTAATCAGGCGCTTACCGTCGAGACTAGCCACCATACCCGTTAAAGTTAGGATACCATCC
>NZ_JASJFF010001242.1:0-1375 GCF_030065435.1 Microcystis sp. M53603_WE2 | reverse complement strand
TTTACCGAGACGGGATTAATCCCCGGAATCTCCACCGCCGGTGCTACCCCGGAAGATAGAAAATATACAGCGATCGCCGATGCCGAATTTATCGTTAAAGGAGTTTCACCCCATCCCCGTTATCCCTTACCCCCCCTAACGGTGGGAGCCTCCCCCGCCTATATTACCCGCGCCGTGGTGGAAAAATTAGCCATTCCCGTCCTCGTTTTTAACGCCGGTTTACCCTTGCCCCCGGCCGTCGATTATATCGAACTGGGGGGACAACCGGCCCGTTGTCTCTCCACCGGCCGCGCCCTAGACCTGACCATAGTAAAACACCTGTTCGCCCAAGGATTAACTTGGGGAGAAAAATTAGCCCGCCAGTCTAGTTATCTAATTATCGGCGAGTGCGTGGTCGGCGGCACCACCACCGCCCTCGCCATCCTCACCGGATTGGGTTATCGAGCCAACGGCAAAGTTAACAGCAGCCATCCCCAGTGCAATCATGCTCAGAAACAGGCAATAGTTGAGCAGGGATTAGCCCTAAAAGAAATTTTTGATCCTTTTGAGGTAATCGCCGCCCTAGGCGATCCTCAGCAGATTTTCGTCGCTGGCATGGCCATCGCCGCCAGTGGGCAGGGTGGGGTACTCCTCGCCGGAGGAACCCAAATGTTAGCCGTTTCTGCCCTAATTCAAGCTCTAGTGGCTAAATATGCCTATCCAGTTAACTGGGAAAATATCATCGTCGGCACAACTCGCTGGGTAGCGGAAGATAAAACAGGGGATACGGTGGGATTAGCCCGCATGATCGGAAAATTGCCTTTATTAGCCACACAATTAGACTTTTCTGCCTCTAAATACCCGGTTTTGCAAGCTTATCAACAGGGTTTTGTCAAAGAGGGAGTGGGTGCGGGGGGATGTGCGATCGCTGCTTGTTTGTACCGGAATTGGACTAATCAAGATTTGGTCAAAGCGATCGAAAATTTAATCGGGTTTCAACTAAACTGTTGACTATCTAGGGTTTGCGGCAAAAAGTTTTTCCTGGGTGTAGGGTGTAGGGTGTGGGGTGTAGGGTTTTACCAATTTTCAGGTGGTCAATTACCTAATTTTCAGGGAAAAAGTCCAGGGATTTTCCCCCTGATCACTCCCATGCCGGCCACTTTGGGATTTCAAAAAGGTCTAAAAGTCTTATCCAACAAGGTTTTTAGATTTATTCAGCCAACCCTAAATACGCGGGCAGCTTATGAGAGAAAATAGTGACCAGCAGATTTCTAGTGGTTCTTCGGTTTTTGTTATGCAAT
The DNA here is from genome assembly GCF_030065435.1 of Microcystis sp. M53603_WE2. Lineage (NCBI taxonomy): Bacteria > Bacillati > Cyanobacteriota > Cyanophyceae > Chroococcales > Microcystaceae > Microcystis > Microcystis sp. M53603_WE2. The sequence goes on along the minus strand of NZ_JASJFF010001242.1, from coordinate 95 downwards.
GGACGGGGGTTATAAGGGATGGAACCCTTATATAGAAAGGCATTTGGCGATTTTTGTCAATTATTTTTGCTCTAGAGCGAACTAATCAATTAAGT
>NZ_JASJFF010000910.1:0-2297 GCF_030065435.1 Microcystis sp. M53603_WE2 | reverse complement strand
TTTTAAAATAAGGCTTTTGACCTGTTAAAGTCCGATGTTAGTGCAAGAAAATAGGATTGGGACTTTCAAAAACCTTGCATTATCCTTCTTGTAGTACATCGCTTGGTACACAAAACAAGGGCAACAAAGCCTGAAACGACTGGCTACTGACTCCTGACTCCTGAATCCTACCCCCAGGAAAAACTTTTTCAGCAGACCCTATTTACATATTTTATGCGATTTAATCCTTATTTTTGACGTTTTTGAACCCTCAAAAATTAATTATGCAAGAGGTTTAATTTAATCTTAATTTCGGGTGTGTTAGCCAAAACTAACACACTTCAACTTTGTACCTCACCATTAAGATATCGGCGTTATTTTCAATAATAGCCAATGGCTGCCGACCGTTTCCTCGATCGCCACTTGTGGAAATACCACCGGGATGAGTTAGAATCTGAAAGGAGAATTTTTGAGTAACCATGATCAAATTACGTCTAAAACGCTTTGGTAAAAAACGCGAAGCCAGTTATCGTATCGTTGCGGCCGTTAGCACCAGTCGTCGCGATGGTCGTCCCCTAGAGGAATTAGGATTTTACAATCCCCGTACCGATGAAGTGCGTCTGGATGAGGAAGGAATCATCCGACGCTTACAACAAGGAGCGCAACCGACGGACACCGTGCGCAGCATTCTCACCAAACAGAAAATTTTCGAGAAAATCAATGCCTAGTACCCCCAATTATCTCGAACTGGTGAAATTTATTATCGAGCCGTTTTTGGAAGAGCCGGCCAGTCTGAGATTGGATATCGAGCGCTGTAAGGAAAATGAACGTCTTTGGGTGCGTGTAGCCTTCGATGATGCCGATAAAGGCAAAGTTTACGGCCGGGGAGGACGCAATTTACAGGCGATTAGAACTACCCTAGAAATGGCGGCCGCGAGTGTGGGTCGCTCTCTTTATCTAGAAGTCTATGCGGCCGAAAATGAAGCTGAACAGCGCCGCACCCGTCGTTCTAATGGTAACTTTGAAGGTACGGAAAGAAGACCGAGCAATCGCCGACCACCCGCACCCCGGCAGCTCAACAACTAACGAGCGATTTTAGGAAAACAGGGAAGGGGTTTCATCCTCGACCCTCTCCAGTTGCTCTAATTGCTGCCAAACTTTGGCGAGTAGAGTGGTTAATCCGGCTCCTGTTACGGCGGAAATGGTCAAAATCTCGGCATTGGTTATTTTAGCAAACTGCTTTTGATAGTTATCTATCGTTTCCTCGTCCACAGCATCAATTTTGTTGAAAACCAGTATTTGCGATCGCTTTTCCAATTCCCGACCATAGGCGGCTAATTCCCCTTGGATAATTTGATAATCGGCGATCGGGTCTTCTGCTGTCAAGGAGACAAGATGAATTAACAGGCGTGTGCGTTCGATATGGCGTAAAAATTCATGTCCTAGGCCGATTCCTCGGTGCGCTCCCTCGATTAATCCTGGAATATCGGCGAATACCGTCCCATCTCCCGTGGGTTTGCGTACCACTCCCAAGTTAGGAATGAGAGTCGTAAAGGGATAATCGGCGATTTTGGGACGAGCAGAGGAAACGGCCGAGATTAGGGTGGATTTTCCCGCATTGGGCAGCCCGATAATGCCCACTTCCGCTAATAACTTCAATTCTAGGCGTAAATGGCGTTTTTCTCCCTCTAAACCGGGTAAAGCGTATTCGGGTGCGCGATTATTATTACTTAAAAAGTGGCGGTTGCCTAATCCCCCTTTTCCCCCGGCAGCCACGATTAAAGTCTGTTCGGGAGTGACCAAATCGCCGATAATTTCCTCGCTATCGAGATCGTAAACCACTGTACCACAGGGAACTTTAATAATGCGATCGCTACCGTTGGCCCCAGTGCAGTTGTTCGGGCCGCCCCGTTTACCGTCATCGGCCTTAAAATAGCGACTATACTGGAAATCTAGCAGGGTTTGCAGGTTCTGAGTCGCCACGAAAATCACCGAACCACCTTTTCCCCCATTACCTCCGGCCGGACCGCCGGCGGGGACGTATTTTTCCCGACGGAAAGCGACAATTCCATCACCTCCCTTACCCCCTTCCACTTCTATTTCGGCGCGATCAATAAACTGCATAAGATTAAGTAGTTAAAGTGAAAAGTCAAAACCAAAAAACCAATTAGCTGTTAGGTAAGTAATCTCAATTAATTGTTAGATAGTAGGACAGGCTTCTGGTTCCTGTTTTTTAATTGTAACCGGCTACTTAGTTGATGACAGGTGGTGCGTTACGAAGGCTTGTTACCTTCAAGTCAAAGCAGGAATTTTTGCCG
>NZ_JASJFF010000399.1:0-2715 GCF_030065435.1 Microcystis sp. M53603_WE2 | reverse complement strand
GTCTAAACCCATTTCCCCGATCGCCACGACGCGCCGATCAGATCGGGCTAGGGATTCGATCTGATCGGCACTATTATCTCGCCATTTTTGGGCATCTAGGGGATGTAAACCGACGGCGAAGGAAATTTCCTCAAATTGATCGGCAATGGCTTTAATCGCTGCAAACTCCTCCGGTTCGACACAGGAGTGAACCAGATGAACGACTCCCACACTTCGCCAACGTTCGGAGATAGCGGGCAAGTCGGCTTGCAAAACGTCAAAGTTCAAATGAACGTGCGTATCTATTAATTGCATCGACCCCCGATCGCTTGTTGCGTCTGTCCTGATTACAGCTTACTCGTTTCTTAGGAAGCTTGGCTAACTTTTTGCAAAGCTTTGGCTAAACCGGCTTTTTTTCTAGCGCCGTTGTTCCGGTGCAAGACGTTGCGCTTGACGGCTTTATCGATTTTACTGTAAGCTTCCGATAGAGCTTGTTGGGCGCTTTCTAGCCCTTCTGGGCTGGGGTTGGCTCCGTAGGCCGAGACAGCGACAAGACATTTTTTGATCAGGGTTCTTACGGCTGACTTGTACGCTTTGTTGCGGAGACGATTTCTTTCGGAGATTTGGACTCGTTTGAGTGCAGACTTTGTATTAGCCACAGTCGTTTCTTGTTCTCAATACTGGTATGGTTAATCGGGACACAGACAAACCATAATAACAGATTTGTGCTATTTGTTGCAAGAGTTTTCTGGACAAGATTGGGGCAACCCCAGAGATATTTTCAGGATTAGGTTCCCACCGATGGGGAAGTGTAGATGACGATAAAACTGAGCCTCAAGGAGACTCAGTTTCTAGTTTTTTAAGGACGGGAAGTTAACGAATGTACTCTTTGAGGATACTATTACGGTTAGGGTGACGCAGTTTCCGCAGGGCTTTGGCTTCTATTTGACGAATGCGCTCGCGAGTGACGTTGAAAATCTGGCCGATTTCTTCGAGTGTTTTCATCCGGCCGTCATCTAAACCGTAGCGCAGACGCAGCACATCGCGTTCGCGAGGACTAAGGGTATCGAGGACGTTTTCTAAATCCTCGCGTAATAAATTTTTAGAAACTTCATCTTCTGGGGTTTCCCCATCCGCTTCGATAAAGTCTCCTAAACGGGAATCTTCTTCTTTACCGATGGGAGTCTCTAGAGAAATAGGTAATTGGGCAGATTTAGCAATAAAACGCAGTTTTTCAATGGTCATCTCCATCTTGGTGGCGATTTCTTCCTCGGTGGGTTTGCGACGCATTTCCTGAGAAAGAATCTTGGTGGTTTTTTTGATCCGGGAGATGGTTTCGTAGAGGTGGACGGGAAGTCTAATGGTGCGGGATTGATCGGCGATCGCCCGGGTGATGGCTTGACGAATCCACCAAGTGGCATAGGTGGAGAATTTATACCCCTTTTCGTGGTCGAATTTTTCGGCGGCGCGGATCAAACCGAGGGAACCTTCTTGAATTAAATCTTGGAAGGAAAGACCGCGATTCATGTATTTCTTGGCGATCGAAACCACTAAACGCAGGTTCGATTGTACCATTTTTTCCTTAGCGCGACGACCATGGTACAAACGACGCTTAAAGGCCGATAAGTATTCCTTTGATTTCGCCAGCCATTCTTCCAGCATGGGAGCCATTAGCTCCGTCTTACCTAAATAAGCCTTAATATCCGATAATTTCGGTTCTTTTTCCGATTTTTCGGCGATAATTTTCTCGATGCGCTCGAACAAGAAAACCTGTTTTCCCCATTCAGCATCGCTATAGAGGCAAAAATCTTCGCGAATGCGTTCTAATTTCAGTAGATCGGCGATTTTTCTCGCTAATTCGATCTCCTCCTCCGCTCTCAATAACCGAATCCTGCCGATCTCTTGCAGATAAATCCGAATCGAATCTTCCGTATAGGGTTTTTTTCTAGCGGCGTCGCGACGACGAGCGCTGGCAAGGCGGCGGTTTTTTTTGCCATCGTTGCTATCGCTGGTTTCTTCTAGCTCTAACTCGATATCCTCATCATCGAAGTCTTCGTCTAGGTCAATCAAATCTAAATCCAATGGCGGCTCGGTAAGGGTTAGTACATCGTGGGCCTGCATCATGCCGTTTTCCTCTTGCTCCTTCTGTGCAAAACTAGAAGATCGAATCTCAATCTAGGTGATACTGAACAAATTTGTGTCTCAAATCCGAGAGGGGCAAAGACTTTTCCGATTGTAGCTTTAATTACAACAAATGGGAGAAGATTTTTGCTTAAATTTCCTTGTGTCGATGCGATTTTAGCGACACGGAATGCTGTTTTAGCTCGGTCAACTCATAATCTGGCTCCTGCAAAAATTGGGTAAATGGCTGGAGGACTGGAATCCGATCGCCGGTTTGTCTGCGGTGTTGACCAGATAGCTAAGTATCAAAGGAATTATGGGATGGGTTAACTGTTCCCACTGGCAAGAGGAACATAATCCCTATTGGCCCTTGCTAATTCCTTTAGTCTTTAGCTATTGTATTTAATTTGATCGGATTCTTACGGACAAATTTCATCCCTCATTGCTTTTACGCGAATCCAATTTCAATACAAGTGTATTAAAATTGTTAGAGCGCAAGCTCATAATATTAACTTAGCAACATTTTAGAAATTTGCGAGACAAATTTAAGATTTTCTCCAATAGCACCGTGGGGTGTGGGGTGTGGGGTGTGGGGTGTGGGGTGTGGGGTGTGGG
>NZ_JASJFF010000283.1:0-3241 GCF_030065435.1 Microcystis sp. M53603_WE2 | reverse complement strand
TAAATATACTCAAAAAAGCTACGATAGGGCATATCGGAAGCTGGTCGTTAGACCTAAACGCTTGGGGAGATTTAAGCTCTATTTTGGTTGGTAGAAATACCTGCTAAGACAACTTGAGTCAGTGAACCAAGAATCCCTCGCATAAGCGCGACGGGAGTGTCAACATTGACATTAACTTATCAAAGTCAATCCTTGAATGTTTCGGGTCTCTTGGATACTGGTTCTAGTGTTAATGTGTTGCCTTATGAAATGGGTTTAGCTTTAGGTGCAGTCTGGGAAAATCAAAGGCTATCTCTGCCATTAGGAGGTAATTTAGCTAGATTTGAAGCTGGTGCATTGGTTGTTAAAGCTACTGTTGAGCAATTCCCCGCCGTAGATTTAGCCTTTGCTTGGACACAAGATAAATATGCGCCGCTAATACTAGGACAGATGAACTTCTTTCTTGCCTTTGATGTCTGTTTTTACAGATACGACTTAGCATTCGAGATTAGTCAAAAATAGTTTGACTGGAGAAAAAATATGTGCGTTACATTTCATTAACTAAGCAACCAGCGATCGCAGTTTCACCTCAAGCGATCGCCCTATGAAAAGAGATTAATTTGTCTAAAGATTTGCTAAACTGAGGACAATAATCGCTTATTTTCAAGGTGTTAACTAAATGTGGTGGCAAAGTTCTCGGTTAGACCGTATTGAAGCCAGTCTAGAGGCAAGTCAGCAGCGAATAGAGCGAATAGAAAGCAATATTGACAGATTAGCAGCAATCAGTGAGGCAACGAATCGGCGTATTGATCGGTTTGTGGAAGCTACTGCTCAACAAATGGAGGAATCTAAGGCTCGTATTGACCAACTGCAACAAGGGATGGAACAGCTTCAGCGTGCAGTTGGCTATTTTTTAAGTCAGGACGGTAACTAACGATCGCCTTTTCAAAAATCAAAAAACCCCGTTAGCTTACAATCACTTGCTTCAATGAATGAGCATGGTACTACGGCTAGAGAAAAAAGAGGTGCGTTACATTTCATTAACACACCCTACCAGATCGGCGTACTGCTACGCAGTTCCTTCGGCATCGCACCACGGCTAGAGAAAAAAGAGGTGCGTTACATTTCATTAACTACAAGATCGGCTAATTTCAAGGATTAATCTGTGAGATTTTGGTGATGTGAGGAGCTCCTTGTGGTGGTTTATAAATATAGACCAGTACTACGAGATCAGGTGCGTTAGGATAAACAACTTTTCCTTTACATAAAAAGCAGTAATTCATCCCCGCAACAACCTGAGTTGCAAAGGCCAATGGGGTGTATTCTACCCCAACAAAACCTTTTAAAGCGGCGTCAAATACATTTTTTGCGGATTCAGTTATAGCAAAACTAAAAGCGGTCCATTCACCAGATGCGTATGACATAATATCCACCTTTTCGATGGTCGCATACATGATATGCCCGAAACTGTTGCGACCTTCCAGTCGCGAGCGTATTCTCAGTATTTATTATACAGCAAATTTCCGAATAACAATCCTCAGAGTAACGATATGTAAACACTCTCGACATATCATACTAAATTCGTTTATTAAAGACTGATTATATATTTTCCCTTTTGCCTCTTGCCTCTTGCCTTTTGCCTGTCCTCATAATTAGCCTAAACTCAACGGATTTAGTAAGCTAAACGGCTTTTACTTCGGATCACCGATATAGACTCCAAAAGGGTTATAGCTATTGGATCATGCAGGTTAAGCGCCGTTTAGCTTATTAGCACCATCGCAGCGAACTTTTCCGCATATCATAACCAAAAGCGTATTAGCCAGAGCATATCCCTAACAACAAACTGAAATAAAATAGACTTTTCGGGAAGTCTAGCACTACTTGCTTCAGTCCACCCCACAATTACCTAATTTTCGGGGAAAAAGTGCCTAAAATTTCCCCTTGATCGCTCTTATGTTCGGCACTTTTTGAGGGCAAAAAAATCTAAAAATCTTAGCCAACAATGTTTTTAGATTTATTCAGCCAACCCTAAGTTAAATTTTGAGTTGATCGATTAAATCGCGCATAATTTTGGCCGAATTATGTAACTGTTCCGTTTCTCTGGGACTGAGAGCAAGATTCAGAGTTTTAATTACTCCTTTCTCGTTAACCACCGAGGGAATACTTAAACACACATCTTTGAGACCGTATTGACCATCGAGGAGAGTGCTAATAGTGAGAATTCTTTCTTGGGAACGTAAAATCGCTTTAACGATATCCGTGGTAGCTAAACCGATCGCATAGCTAGTATAACCCTTGCGTTTGATAATTTCATAGGCGGCGTTTTTAACCTGAAGAAAAATTTCTGTTAAGCTTTCTTGGTCGGCCGCGCTTAAATCCTGCCAATCTCCTTCTAGTAACCTTGCTCCTCCGATATTGGCCGAACTCCAGACAGCAAGCTCACTATCCCCGTGTTCACCGATAATATATGCGTGGACGTTACGCGCATCTACATGGAGTTGGGTGGATAAAAGAGAGCGTAAACGGCCAGAATCTAGCACCGTACCCGAACCAATCACCCTAGAAGGCGGAAAATGGGTTATTTTCAGGGTAACATAGGTCATGATATCGACGGGATTACTCACCACCAAAATCAAAGCACTGGGGCAGTAAACAGCCACATCCTCCAGAATACGGCGAAAAATCGCCACATTTCGCTCAAGGAGATGTAATCTGGTTTCTCCCTCTTTTTGGGCGGCCCCGGCAGTAATAATCACCACATCGGCATTTTGTCCCACATCGGCCACGGTTCCCATTTTCAAGTCTGTGGGTTCAATAAAAGGCATTCCGTGCCTTAAATCCATCACTTCCCCTTCGACTTTATCCGTGGCGATATCTTGCAGAATTAATTCATCAAAACAGTCTTGAATTAACATCGAGTAAGCGCAGGCCATCCCCACCTGACCAACACCGATAATTACCCCCTTGCGAGGACGTAGAGGAGCGGGTTTTTCAGCGTAGGGATTGGGAGTAAATATTTTATCTAGCATAGATTTTTGCAGTTACTGGCTCGGTAAGCTCATTTTAAGGGGGAATGGTTAATATCAGGTAAAAGGAGACTATAAAGAGATTTTGAGGACGTTACCGGCCATTTTTTTCCGGTAAGTAGCTGGTTATAATTAAATTAAAAATGGATTTTAGGTTCGATCCCCCCTGCCCCCCTTGATAAGGGGGGTGCCGATAGGCGGGGGGATCCCCCCTGCCCCCCTTGATAAGGGGGGTG
>NZ_JASJFF010001271.1:0-7929 GCF_030065435.1 Microcystis sp. M53603_WE2 | reverse complement strand
AGACTGACTTGGTTTGACCACTGCTTTCATTTCTAAGATAATCATTGTTTATCGACCTCAAACAACTTATTTTAAGTTAACCTATACAGCAGAGATTGTCAAGATTTTAGTCGTGCTTCGCTCTTTTATATTGGTCGGGGTTTCATCCCGTCGCGCTGAGCGCTTCCGGTCTTCACCCCGACATTTGAGATAAAAATTAACATGAATCGCTCACTCTTCCTGATTTTTCTGGTCATTAGACCTGTCAGACTAAATCAGCAAGATAGCTCACCATCACCACTACTCCCCGCTCCCCGCTCTCCTATAGCTTTTACACAGGATTTAGTAAGAATAATACCTGCTGCCTGAAGCGGCAAAAATACGGGTTTCAACCTAGACGCAGTTTAGTGATAATTCTTTGACAATAGAGTTGAATTCCTTCTAACTTAGCTAGGGAGAATTTGGGTTTAATGGGAAGGATCAGTAAAGACATAAAACTCATCCGCAGCAAGCGATAAACAAGGATAGTTAAAGTCGTATGTTTTTCGAGACTGAGAAGATAACTATAGATATTATGAGTTAGTCTTAGATAACCATAGCGACGGGTGATAGAAGATGGTTCATGAATGATTTTAATCTGATTGGTAACAACGACTAAATAGCCTTGGTTTGCGTATCTTCGGGAAAAATCAAAGTCTTCGTAGTAGAGAAAGTAATCGGGATCAAAATGGGGACAAGTGGAAAAATTCGAGAAATTAATTAATAAACTGCATCCCGTCACCCAGTCAGGAATAAGATAGGGTTTATCTCCATAGTCTAAGGATTCCTCCACCACGTTAATTGTGCCGATTTTGGCATTAAATTTTCCCCAACCAAACCAGATTTTACCATCCGGTTCGTAAATTTCTGTACCAGCGATGGCAACTTCGGGATATTGCTGAAAAAATTTGCTTGCTTTCTCCAGAGAGTCCGGTAATAAGTAAGCATCGGGATTAACTAACCAAACGATAGCTTCTCTGTCTTGTTGATAAATCCAATCAAGTCCTAGATTACATCCTTTCCCAAATCCTAAATTTTCCCCCGCTTCAATAATCTTGACTCTTTGCGCTGCTAAAGATTGGATATTTTTATCTTCAGTGGAATTGTTAACAATGATGAGAGTAGCAGATAAGTCATCGTTGAGGGAAGCGATTAAACGCTTAATTAATTCCCCGCAATTGTAGTTAACCGTCAATAGATAAATCATTACAGATAAAAGGTAGAGAATTACTTTTTCTGAAGACGACAGAGATTAAATTTTTCGATTTTGGTGGGAAAGGGTTGACAACTTTGGAAATCAATAACGAGATTTTCCTTCGCTAAATCCTCCACTATATCAGGGGATTTTTTATTAAAGTCCGTCTGGAGAATGTAGAGAGATTCTGGGGGAGTATTAGCAATAAATGTCTCGGCATTTTTTCGCATTAAAGTTCCCTCACTGACTCCAGTATTGCCTTTGAGTCTCACAAAACGAGTCGAAGCGGGAAAATAAGGGACGATAAAAGATGTTCCTTCATCTCCCCAGATAACAATCGTGGAATTTTCGTAGGGTTTTAATGCTTGACTATCGATACCAAAATAATTATCTGACCATCCCATTCTCCACCAATCCATCGGTTTAACCGTAGTGACAATTAAGGAAAATATTACCAAATTTATGATTAATAATGGTTTCTTGCGAGGATAAAGATAGGCAATAATCAAAATAATTAAAGTGGGAGTGATTAATTCTAATGGCATCAGATAACGATAGATAGAAAATCCCACTAACCAAATAGAGTAAGCGGTCAGAGAAAAAGGCAGTAAAAACCCTAAAACTGCACCGTGGGTTAAGTCAGGTTCAGAAGATAGATTGCGCTTAGAAATAGCACGAAAAATAATCACTACTATTAGTAAAATTATCAATAAATAGGTTATAGCTAATCGGCTATCTTGGAAAGGAACCTCAGAGACAAGAGTTTGTCTCTGGATAAAATAAACAGGATAAAACAACCATTGCCAGATATCTTTAGGCAAATATTGTATCCCTTTAAAATTGTAGTCGGTTTCGATATAAGGAGATTGAAAGATTTTATTATAGAAGGGAAAAAGAGGATTAGCAAACTTTGTCCACATTAGGATAATCCAATAACCAGCAGTGAGACTAAAACCCACGGCCATTGAGAGAATTGATAGAATTAAATTGCGTAACTTTTCTGACCAAGAATTAGGTAAAAAATTAATAGCTACCAAAAAGCTAATACTATATAAAGCATTGGTTAATTTAAACCCCGTTGCTAATCCTAATAAGAATCCAGCTAAAAGAATATTTTTAGAGGGAATTGGCAGATTTTTCCCTAAACTAATAACTATAAAAAATAATCCTCCCAGAACGAAAACACTGGTGGTATTATCACCAATACTGGTTCCTAACTCCGAGATATAGGCTGCTCCAAAAATACTGGTAATCGCTGCCGCTATGCTTAGAGTTATCTTGTATCTTTCGGAAACTTTATCGAGGGAATGATAGGTAATTAGGTGAACTAACCATTGATTTAACCCGTGAAATCCTCCCATGAAAAAACCCACGACAATCGGAGGCAGTTTCAGATAATAAACAGCGACGAAAAAGGGAACATCAATCAGGGGATTAAAAAAAGTTTGTATCTGTGCGGGTAGGACATCATACTTAAACCTTCCTGTCAATAACATATAGGGATTATAGAAATGATAATTGCGTAAATCCCAACTAACATCTTGACCTAAAATAACCGAGATAATCCCCAAAGCAATAAAGTAGGTAATTGCCCAAAATAAGGGATGAGAAAGTGGAAAACGTTTGAGGTTTGTCATAATTGAAAATTCAAGATTTATTTGTTTAGTTTTACTCGCTTAACTTGGCAATTTATAGTTAAGGATAAGATTAAGATTACCTAGTAACAATCCCAAAAAGACGATCAGCATGATTATCTTGACAAAATTAGTTAAAATTTTCGATTTTTTCTCAGTTAAATCATTAAAGAAAAATCCCCCTAAAATAATTGCCGTTCCGATAATAAAGTAATATCTACCGTAAGGGGAACTCAAAACCCAATCCTTAATATTTAAATTCACCGACCAAACGACAAGAAAAATAAAGATAGTGGCAGCACTGATAAAATCAGAGTTTTTACGAAAATCGTCTAAGAATATACCAAGCACTAGAAAGAGAAATCCATAGTAAGGAATTACATACCAAGCATAGTAATGGCTTTGAGCGCCAGAAAAAATAAGAAGAATTGTATAGATTAATATAGGAAAAATAACTAATCGTATTTTAGATATTTTCAAAGGAAATCTGGCAACTAACAGCAAAGTGATCCAACTAAAAATTAACCAACCATCCTCAAAAAAAACTGTAGGTAAAACTAGATTTTTTAACATAGCAAAATCCGTAAAGCGATTTTTATGTTCTTGGAGAGTAGTTAAAAACCAACTAAAATCATAAAACCAACCGTAAAGGTAATACAAACCAAAGGATAAAACTGCCGTCAGAGAAGCGATTAAGCTATCTCGCCAATTTTTTTGTAATAATAGTAAAGCGACTAGAGAACCTAGAATATATAATCCTGTCACCTTAACTAAAGGTGCTAAACCACCTAGAACTATAGCCAAGTATAGATACTTTTTTTGAGACTTTTCACCGTACTGAAGGAATAAAATTGCTACCGCTAAACTTAGACATAATAATAAATTTTCACTAACTGCTAAACGAGATAAAAAAACCGTATTGGGGTTAGTGGAAAAAATTAAAGAAGTTATAATCGCCACACCGGTATTAGTCAAACGTAAAGCTAATAAATAAAGCAAGAAAATAGAGAGAGTGCCAAAAACTAAAGAAGGAATTCTAATTACTGTTAAACTACAGTCAAAAAATTCCTTTGCTCCCGATAAAATAGCCGTCATACCCACAATTAATCCAAACAAGGGAGGATGATCAAACCAAGGGGTAACAAAACGATAACGAACAGCAGTTTTTTCCCAAACTGTCACCAAAAAATCATCCGTGGGACTGAGGAAAGACCAACTGGTAGGAACTCCATCTTGAATCAAACTCATGCCACTCCAAGCAAAGGCAAATTCATCTTGAGTCCAGTTATAGGGAGGCAAGGAATCGTACTGATAATATCTTAAGATAAAACCTAATCCAGTAATTAATACACCCAGAAATAGACGGTAATCAAACTTTTCAAAATTCTTAAATGGAAAATCTCGTTGCAGCATTATTCTGAAATTGGCTCGCTATTTATCTTTTGGGGTGAACCCGCGCTATTGTATCATGGTTTGACGGTTAAATTTTTTGACAAACCCAGAGCGATTAAATACCCGATTATCGAGGTTAAGTCATCTCGATAATTTCTCCTTCGTAAATTCTCAGGGATATCAAAGGGCAAACTCATCTTTATAGCCAACTCTAGGCAAGGGACTCATTTCTGGCAGAAAAGTTCCCCACTTTCTCCCCACTAAACTATAACTTAAGAGATTGACATTACCATCAGCAATATGCTAAAAAACATTAGCTTGATAGCCCAGTAACAATAATTACCCCGTTAAAAATCCCTATATTTTCCCCTAAAGCAAACATCTTGTCCTTAGTTGCCAACATGATTCGTCAGTTAAATTATTCTAGAGTTTGGTTGTTATTAATCCTTATTTTTGCGCTTTTCCTGCGTCTAAATGCCGCTTTCTCTTATCCTAATATTCTCTGGCCGGATGAAATTTTTCAGACCTTAGAACAGGGTCATCGACTAGCTTTTGGCAATGGGATGATACCTTGGGATTTTCGGGACGGGATTCGTTCTTGGTTATTTCCGGGGATTCTTGGCGGGATTATGAAGCTAACTGCTGGTTTTTCGGAAGGAGCCAGTGGCTATCTGGCCAGCATCAAGATTTTCCTCAGTTTACTATCTTTAATTCCCGTTTGGATCGGATTCTCGATCGCCTACGAAAGCATCGGTTTGGCCGGCGCTATCCTCACTGGCGGTATTTGTGCGATTTGGTTTGAATTTATCTATTTTGCCCCGAAAGCCTTCACCGAAGTTATGGCCGCTTATTCCCTGCTAGTCGGCGTTTATTTAGGATGTTACGGCAAAAATCCCCCCTCTCGTCAGCGACTGTATTGGACAGGGTTTTTCTATGGATTGACCACCTATCTTCGATTTCATTTACTGCCTGCCATCGCCATCGCCCTCATTTATCAAGTTAGACAAAAAAATTTTCCACAATTACTGCCCCTTGCCCTCGGTTTTATCGGTCCGGTTTTGCTGGGGGGTGCTTTAGACGCTTTCACTTGGTCCACCCCCTTCCAATCGATTTGGAAACTGATCTGGATTAATATTTTTGAAGGAAAATTTAATAGTTTTGGCGTATCCCCCTGGCAGCAATATTTTACTTGGTTAGCCCTCAATTGGTCTTGGTGGCTGTTTCCGATCCTCGTCTTCTGTGCAATCGCTGCTCGTCGTCACTGGATTCTCGCCCTTCTGGCCCTAGTTATTATCCTCTCTCACAGCTTTTTAGGTCACAAAGAATATCGCTATATGTTCCCTGCCCTACCACTAATTATTATTCTCGCTGGTTTGGGAACCGCCACTCTCGTCTCGCGTTTATCGTTAATGCGAGGTTCCCTCGCCGGCAAAACTATCGTTATTTTTAGTAGTTTACTTCTTTGGGCTTTTCTCTCTTGGTTGTTGGCGGGGCGTTTTAATACGGACCAGACTTTTAATTTCGGACCGCCTTGGCAAAAACCGGGCTATACTCACTGGCAAACCCACGGCGGACAATTACAAGCCTATGAGTATTTAAGTAGCGAGAAAAAACTGTGCGGTTTAGGAGTAAAAGGATTGGCGTGGCAGTACACGGGGGGATACGCCTACTTACACCAAGATGTACCGATTTATTTCCTTAAAGATAACCAAAATTTCGAGGAACTACAACCTTATTTTAATTATCTATTATTTAACCAAGACACTGCCGCGGTCGGAGATTATCAACGGGAGAAATGCTTTAACGGAACTTGCGTTTACAGGCGCTCGAACTCTTGTCAAGTTAACCCGAATTATCATATCAATCAGTATCTCAAAGAAGCTGGCGAGTAGGATAATATATCTCTGGCAAACTTGCTAAATTTGTCAAAAATAAGTCTAAAAAGCAGAGAAAAAATTTTAATTATGTAAGCGGGATAACTTCGATCATGAAAAAAGTTAAAATCTTGCCAATTTACCTAAGTTTTCTAATTTTAATCTATATAATTTCTGTCATGACGGTCAACCTCTCCTCTTTCCCCGGATTGCCCGGAGATGAGGCTTGGTTTGGACTGAATGCCAGGAAAATCCTCCACCACTGTTTTGATTGAATACTGTCCCCATTGTCGAGATTTTCCCAAATATTGGAAAATTATCGCAACTAATCATTACTCCCCGGTAGAATTGGAGGAGTCAGGAGTCAGTCCCGATGAAAAAATTTTCACCCCCACAGATGAAAGAGGTTTCCTTCCCTACACCCCACACCCCACACCCCACACCCCACACCCTACACCCTCTTTCAAGTCAGGAGGTCAATTTTTCTCTAAGGAAGTTACCCCGAATCTATAATCCTTAAAAATAAATCATCTGCAAAAATTCTCAGCTTAATTTTGATAAAAGCCAATAATAATCTGACTTTAAAACTCAAAATTTTTGGTAAATATATTGACAAATGATCCCGATCAATGGTATTATAAGAGTGGTTTTGGTAAAAATATCGAACAGCCAGAAACCCCCTAGACTAACTCAGTAAAATTAATTCCTCCCTATTGATAGATGAAAATCAAGAAATATCTTAAGTTCTGGAAATATCCTCGCTTAGTTGATGAACGAGAGACTTTAATTGAAGAACGAGATTCTCTCAAAGATCATCTGAAGAGTTTGAATCAAGAAAAACAAGAAATGATTCGGGAAAAAAATGCTCTTTATGAAAGATTAGGTCAGTTATCCTTAACCATTCCCGAACTGCAAGAAATTAGTCCGAAACTTCTCGATATTAGCGTCATTAAAAATAAGTCCCGCCAGTTTCGAGTCCAATTAGATGCCGAAAAAGAAAAACTCGCTCCCGACAATTTTGGCTGGTATCCTTACAACACTTTAACCTGCTTCGATATTCTCGAATTACTATTAACGGGTAAAAACCGTTTTCTACTAGAATTAATCTCGGAAAAACCGATTGTTGATATTGGTTGTGCCGATGGCGATCTGGCGTTTTTTCTGGAATCTTTGGGCTGTAAAGTGCAGGTAGTGGACTACGCTCCTACCAACTTTAATCTTATGCAAGGGGTTAAACTGCTCAAAACTGCTCTTTCTTCCTCTGTGGAGATTCATGATGTTAACTTAGATTCCCAGTTTCTCCTTCCAGAAAAAAGCTATAGTTTAGTCATCTTCTTAGGAATTTTATACCATCTCAAAAATCCCTACTATGCCCTCGAAACCTTAGCAAAATCTGCCAATTATTGCCTGATTAGCACCCGCGTCACTAAGTTTAATACGGTGAGTAATGCCGCTAATCGAGTCGATCTTTCCGCGATTCCTCTAGCCTATTTACTCGATGAACTAGAAGCAAATAATGATTCCACCAACTATTGGATCTTTTCTAATGCCGGGTTACGCCGAATTTTACAGCGAACCGGCTGGGAAATTTGCGATTATATAACAGTAGGTAATACCGAAAACTCCGATCCCGCCAGTCGTGACGGCGATGAAAGAGCCTATTGTTTAGTAAAAAGTCGTTTCTATCAAGATTAAGTAGGACTTGCTGAATAATGGTAAAACCCTTTGAAAATAAGGCTTTTGACCTGTTAAAATCTGATGTTAGTGCAAGAAAATAGGATTGGGACATTCAAAAACCTTGCATTATTCTCTTCGT
>NZ_JASJFF010000530.1:0-9404 GCF_030065435.1 Microcystis sp. M53603_WE2 | reverse complement strand
TTGGAGTGATCGGGGGTAAAATTCAGGTACTTTTTCCCTGAAAATTAGGTAACTGACTACCTCAAAATCGGTAAAACCCTACACCCTACACCCTACACCCCACACCCTGCCCCCACCAACAAACTTTTTCAGCAGACCCTACTTATGGATACATCAAGACTTAAAAAATTCGCTCAGTATGCCCGTCGTTATCTCAGAGAACAGATGACGACTAAGTTAGAAGTGGTCTTAGCTGAAAATAGCGCCGCAAGACGAGAAAATCCCAAAGCTATCAGCAAGTTAGCCGAAAAAATCGAAGTTTTAGGCAAAGAACAGCTTATTGAACAGGTTGCCTATACTTGGTTTAACCGTTTTTGTGCCTTGCGGTTTATGGATAGCAACCGCTATCACTCCATTAGGGTTGTGTCCGCTGCTGAGGGGCAGTTTCAGCCAGAAATCTTGGCTGAGGCGAAAACGGGACATATTGACGAGGAAATGCTGAATAAACAGGTCAGAAAGCAGATTTTTGATTTATTAAGCGGAACTGCACCGAGTTATGATGCTCAAGGGGAAGCCTATCGTTTATTAATTGTAGGAGTGTGTAATTATTATCATCAGTTGATGCCCTATTTATTTGAACGAATTGATGATTATACCGAGTTATTGATGCCCGATGATTTATTATCGGGTAATTCAATTTTAGCTTATACTCGTGAGGCAATGACTCCAGAAAATTGTGAGAGTGTGGAGGTGATTGGGTGGTTATATCAGTTTTATATCTCTGAGAAAAAAGACGAGGTTTTTGAGGGACTAAAAAATAATAAAAAAATCACTCCCCAGAATATTCCAGCGGCAACTCAGTTATTTACTCCTCATTGGATTGTCCGTTATTTAGTAGAAAATTCCCTGGGGCGTTTATGGATGTTAAACCGTCCTCAGTCTCGGTTAGTTGAGTCAATGTCCTATTATGTGGATAGTGGGAAGTGGGAAGTGGGAGATGGGTACTTAAAAATCAACTCGCCTGAAGATATAAAAATCTGTGATCCTGCTTGTGGTTCGGGACATATTTTAGTCTATGCTTTTGATTTACTTTATGCAATATATGAGGAAGAAGGTTATACGGCAAATGAGATTCCTAGCAAGATTTTAACCCATAATCTCTATGGCATAGAAATTGATGAACGGGCGGGAAGTTTGGCAGCATTTGCATTAACCATGAAAGCGAGGGAAAAGGAAAGACGATTTTTTCGTAAACCCATCCAGCCTAATATTTGTGTGTTGAAAAAAGTTGAGTTTTCTGAAAAAGAGCTACAGCCTTATCTAGATTTTGTCGGGCGCGATTTGTTTACTGCGCCTTTATTAGAAACACTACATGAGTTTAAGGAGGCGGATAATTTTGGGGCGTTAATTCGTCCTACGGTGACGGATGTACAGGGGATGATAGGGTTATTAAATGAGCGCAATGTCGCTAGTCAGTTATTGTTATATAAAACCCACGAGAAGGTAATAGATGTGTTAAATATGGCGGATTTTTTAAGTCCTAAGTATCACCTTGTTGTGGCTAATCCCCCCTATATGGGTAACAAGGGGATGAATAATCGGTTAAAGGCTTTTTTACAGGATAATTATAGTGAGGTAAAATCGGATCTATTTTCTGCTTTTATGGTGCGGATTGTAGAAATGACTTTACAAAAAGGTGAAATAGGTTTTGTTACTCCCTACGTTTGGATGTTTATTTCTTCTTATGAAAACTTAAGAAAGTTTATTTTAGAGAAAACTACAATAACTAGCTTAGTTCAGTTAGAATATAATGCTTTTGCTCCAGCTTGTATTCCAGTTGCTACCTTTACCCTTTCTAATCAAAATTCACCTAATTTTAAAGGTGGATATATTAAATTATCGGATTTTAGAGGTGTAGATATTCAACCCGTTAAAGCATTAGAAGCAATAAAAAATCCTAATTGTGGTTGGTTTTACCGCGCTTCTGCTAGTGATTTTAAGAAGATTCCAGGAAGTGCGATCGCTTATTGGGTGAGTGATAGAGTCTTAGAAATTTTTGAAAAAGGAACCCCAATAGGAAAAATAGCCTTTCCTAGAAAAGGAAATACGACAACAGACAATAATAGATTTTTAAGATTTTGGGTTGAAGTTAATATAAATAATTGTGCAATTAATTATTTATCAGTTGATGAAGTAGTAAAGAATAATAAAAAATGGATTCCTTATAATAAAGGAGGAGGTTTCCGAAAATGGTATGGTTTTAACGAATATTTAATTAATTGGTTTAATAAAGGAGAAGAAATAAAAGCAATTCCACATTCAGTTATTGCTAATGAACAATTTTTTTTCAAACCCGGACTAACATGGTCTACTGTAACATCAAGTAATTTTAGTATTAGAAATTTTGGCTCAGGTTATATATTTGATAATGGGGGATGCTGCATATTTGGAGATAAAGAAACATTATTTTCTCTTTTAATTTTTATGAATTCAAAAGTTTTTACAAAGTTGTATTCAGAAATTAATCCAACCTTAAATTTTCAATCTGGTGATGTCGCAAAAGTTCCTTATATAAAACTTGACCATAGTTTAGATCAAGACAAAATTTTTAAATTAGTCAACATATCAAAACAAGACTGGAACTCATACGAAACCTCGTGGGATTTTACCACCCTTCCACTTTTGAGAGTGGGAAGTGAAAACCTAGAACAAAATACCCGCTTTCCACTTTCCACTTCCCTGAAAGAAACCTATCAAAACCTCCGCCAGAAATGGCAAGAAATGACCTTAGCAATGCAGAAACTAGAGGAGGAAAATAACAGTATATTTATCGAAGCTTATGGACTAGAAGACGAATTAACCCCCGAAGTTCTCTTAAAAGAAATCACCTTAACCTGTAACCCCCATTATCGTTATAAGAAAGAAGTGGGAAGTGAGAAGTGGGAAGTGGGAAATAAAGAGGAAAATACTATCCACTTTCCCATAGATGAAGACTTAGAAAAACGATTATTAGCAGATACTATCAAAGAATTTATCTCCTACTCGGTGGGTTGTATGTTTGGACGTTATTCTCTTGATAAAGAAGGCTTAATTTTAGCCAACCAAGGAGAAACCTTGCAAGACTACCTTAAACAGATTCCAAACCCCACCTTTCCCCCAACAGAAACCAACGTTATCCCCATCCTTGAGGGGGACTGGTTTAGTGATGATATAACCGAACAATTCCGGCAATTTCTGCGGCTCACATTTGGGGAGAAAAACTATCAACAAAACCTCAACTTTATCGAAGAAGCGATCGGAAAATCCCTAGAAAAGTACTTTCTCAAAGACTTTTATGATGACCACACTAAACGTTATAAAAAACGTCCCATATATTGGTTATTTAGTAGCCCAAAAGGAACATTTAACGCCCTAATTTATCTCCATCGTTATCGCCCTGATACCGTTAATATCGTCCTTAACAGCTATCTGCGGGAATTTCGGCTTAAACTAGAAGTAAAACTAGACACCTTCCAACAAATAGAAATTAGTACAAGTGCGACTAAAACCGAAAAAACCAAAGCCCTACGAGAAAGCGAACAAATCAAAAAAATGATCGGAGAATTAGAAACCTACGAACAAGAAACCCTCTATCCTTTAGCCATCGCCCAGAAGGAAATAGATCTTGATGATGGGGTAAAAGTCAACTATACTAAATTAGGTAAAGCCCTGAAAAATATAACAGGATTAGGTTAAAATAAACTCACTTCCCTTATTCCCGGAAATAAGATATATTAGGGATAAGGATGAGAAAATATTTATCATTCCTGATTTAAGTATATTTTGCTGCCCAGAACAGTTATGCCCGCCCGTGATTATTACCATGATATTGTCAAAAAAGCCCTTCAAAAAGATGGGTGGACAATTACTCATGATCCCTATCGTATCAGGCTGGCGAGAAGAAAAAACCTATTTGTTGATTTAGGAGCAGAACGTCTAATTGCCGCCGAAAAAGATTTAGAAAAAATTGCTATTGAAATTAAGAGTTTTCGCAGTGCGTCAGAAATGAAAGATTTAGAAGAAGCCGTCGGACAGTTTGTTTTATACGAACATTTATTAACTCGCTACGAACCCGAACGAAAGCTATATCTAGCCGTTCCTGAAGACGTGCGACAATCTATTTTTGAAGAAGAAGCAGGACAAGTTTTAATCGAAGATAAAATTATTCGTCTCTTTAGTTTTAATGTCAATCAAGCGGAGGTTGTGGTATGGATTACTTAACTAAAATTTATCTTAAAAAAGCTATTATTAAAGCTTTAGAAGATTATCGCAATTTTTTAGGTTCGGATCCTGAAAGTGAAATTGAATTAGTGATTGATGAAACTAGAGATCACTACCTTTTAATTGAAACTGGCTGGCATCGTAACCAAAGAATCTACGGCACTCTAATTCATCTGAATATTATTGATAATAAAATTTGGATTCAACAAGATGGAACAGAAGAAGGTATTGCTAACGAATTAGTCAATCTTGGCATTTCTCCTCAGCAAATTGTCCTCGCTTTTAAAACCATTGAACGCCGTAAAATTACCAGTTTTGCTATTTCTTAATCCTACTGTCACATCCAGCCTATTTTGGAGGTTAACCCCTTGAATCAGCAGATTAAACAAGCCTTAACTAAACTTTTTGAGCGTCACCGGATTGTTTTTTGGTATGACACCGAAAAAGAGTTACGCTCAGATTTCGAGAGATTAGAATTAGAAAACATTGAAAAAATAGAGATAAAAAATAACGAATTTGGACTAAAATACCGAGTTTTAAAAGAACAACCTCAACAAAAATTCCTCTTATACCATGAAGGCAAAGAACCAGAATATTTAGATAACTGGTTACTAGATGTGGAGTTAGCACAGGGAAAATTCAGCAGCGATCAAGTTTCTCTTTGGCTAAACGAATTAGAACTAAGTCCAGAATTTGCCGATGTACTTGCTCCTCATCGTGAATTTTTTCTGTCTAATAAACGCCGAGAATCCCTAAAACAATTACTTCAACCCCATGACACAAAAACCAATATTCGCCTAAAAATGTTGGCGGTTTGTACTGCCGCACCTCCCCGTTTAGATTCCATTTTAGAACAACTCTTAAAAGAATACGCCGAACAACAAGACGAAAAATTTAAACTCTGCGATCGCACTGGTTTAACTAAATTTCTTTGGCAACAAATGGAACAAGTTTATGGTTATCGTTCCTCAGAGTTAAGTATCAAAGACTTTGTCATACAACTCTTTAAATCCTGTTATAATTACGCCTTAGAAGGACAGGAAACACTAACACAAGATGCCCTGATTTTTTTCAACAGATGGAAAGATAGCCGTCAATTTGAAAAATCTTTTGAAAGCTTATCCGATCATTGTGCTAAAATGCTCAATATTAAGGAAAAACTAAACCAGCGACGTTATCAAGAACTTATCTCAATAGATTATTTTAGCTTAATTGACCTAAAAATAATTCATGATCTCATTCAATCGGTTAGTAATCGAACCATTGCGACTCATGAAGTTATTAATATTGTGCGTCAGCGTCAACAAGGATACTGGTATCGAAAATTTAAACATTTGTACGAAGTTGTTAACTATGCCTCACAGTTTATTCAAGTCTTAGATGAAGCTAACTTATCCATCGAATCCCTCAAAGATGGCTTAGAAAAATATTGTCAATCTTGGTTTAAAATTGATCAACTCTACCGTAAATTTACTTATCATCTGGTGGCGGCTGCTCAACCTACTCTGACAGAAAAACTTAGTCAAGAAATTGAAAACCGTTATGTAAATTCCTATCTTTTAAACCTTAATAGTTCTTGGCAAGTCTTTGTTGATAGTGTCACCCAATGGAACAAGATAGAATTCTCTTCACAAAGGTCATTTTTTAGCAAATGGGTAGAACCATTTTTGAAAAAAGATAAAAAAGTTTGTGTCATTATTTCCGATGCTCTCCGCTATGAAATCGGGGATGAGTTAGTCAGTTTAATTCGTCAAGAGGATCGTTATGAAGCCACCCTAGAAGCTGCTATCACTCTCTTACCCAGTTATACTGCACTGGGAATGGCTGCCCTTTTGCCTAATCAGACACTAGAAATAATTGATGATTCTGTTTATGTAGATCAACAAGACTCTCAAGGAACAGAAAATCGGCGTAAAATTATCCAAAAAGCCTTTCAAAAGATTCAAAAAAAAGCAACAGTTATTCAAGCCAAAGAATTATTAGAATTAAATCAGGATCGAAGTCGTTCCCTATTTCGAGATCACGATGTGGTTTATGTTTATCACAATCAAATTGATCAGATCGGAGATAAATTAGCAACAGAAAAACAAGTTTTTCAGGTGGTTGAAAACACCTTTTCTGACCTCGATAAGCTCATTAAAAAACTGACGGGAGCCAATGCCAGTAACCTATTGATTACGGCAGATCATGGGTTCATTTACCAACATAGTGATGTCGAGAATAGTGATTTTTCCACGGTGGAAGTCCCAGGGGATAAAATCATCAAAAAAAATAGGCGTTTTCTGATCGGTAAAGCACTAGAAGACTCCGATAGACTCAAAAAATTTAAAGCACAACAGATCGGTTTAACGGGAGAACTAGAAATCCAAATTCCCAAATCTATTAGTCGTTTACGAATCCAAGGATCGGGAAGTCGTTTTGTTCATGGTGGCGCAAGTTTACAGGAAATTATTATTCCCATTGTTAAAGTTAATAAAAAAAGACGAGGGGATCTTTCTACCGTGGAAGTGGAAATTATTCGTAACTCTACCTCAACCATTACATCAGGGCAACTAGCTGTTACTTTTTATCAACAAAAACCCGTCACCGATAAAGTTCAACCTCGTAGGCTAAAAGCTGGCATCTATACCCCCATAGGAGAGTTAATTTCTGATCTCCACGAACTGACTTTTGATTCCCCATCGGAAAATCCAAGAGAGCGAGAATTTCCAGTAAGATTTATCCTAACCAGTCAAGGGAATAATATCAATAATCAAGAAGTATTATTACGACTAGAAGAAAAACTGACCAATACTTCCCATTTCACAGAATATAAATCTGTTTCCTATCCCATCCGTCGTTCCTTTACCGGTGATTTTGATTTTTAAGTACCCACACCCCACACCCCACACCCCACGGGAGCATTTTTGGCGATTAATCCTGTTCCTCTAGCCATTTTTGCCAGAGATCTGGACGACGTTCCTTCGTGCGCTCCAGTTGTTGTTGATAGCGCCAATCAGCGATATCCTGATGATTACCCGATCGCAAAACCGGCGGCACTTGCCAACCGCGAAAGACCGGCGGCCGGGTATATTGGGGATAATCCAATATACCTGCCTCAAAACTCTCCAATTTCAACGATTCTGCCTTACCTACCGTCCCGGGTAACAACCGCGTCACCCCGTTAATAATCGCTAAAGCCGGGATTTCCCCACAAGTTAGGACAAAATCCCCTAAAGATACCTCTCTAGTCACCAAATGCTCACAAACCCGCTCATCTACTCCTTCATAATGCCCACAGATGAGAATTAACTGCTGATAACTACTGGACCAAGTTTTCAGTAAAGCTTGATTGAGAGGTTCCCCCTGGGGAGTCATCAGCAGGATCTCCCGGGGTGGTAAAATTTCTAAAGACTCGATCGCCTCAAAAATTGGCTCTGGTTTTAATAACATTCCCACACCACCACCATAGGGTTCATCATCGACACGACGGTGTTTATCGTGGGCAAAATCCCGGAGATTGACCAAATTTACCCTAGCGATATCGCGTTCGAGAGCTTTTGCCAACAACCCCGACTGCAGCGGTGAAGTAAAAAAATCGGGAAAGAGAGTGATAATGTCAAACTGCACGGGGAAAACTAAGGCCTAGACTGGGATAGTGTTTAATGTATCATTTTGTCACGGTTCGATCGGTTAAAATCTTGCTAATTTTGCGCTAGTCTATCTCAATAACATGATAGACTATGCTGTACTGTCTAGGGGTTTTTCTGGCTCTAGCTTGAGTGATCGAAGTCTAGCCTAGACTTAAAGTTAACTAACAGTCCGTCATTGCCAGTGGATCGAAGAAAATTGCTAAAATCGCCTCTACTATTGCTTGATGTCCCGAAAAATATTCCTAAACCGCATTTTTTTCCGTTAACTGTTCAGGGAAAATAACATCAAGATACCTGTCCATCTTCCCGAAAAACCTTCCATCCCTAAAAATGTCTATTCGTTCAGTGACATGATCATCGAGCTAGAAACCCAACATTCCCAAAATCCTACCCCCGTATCTCTCAAAACGGCGATTTTAGTCATTGGAGGTGCCGAGGATAAAGTCCACGGTAAAGAGATACTGCATACCTTTTGGAATCGCGCTGGGGGTAGCGAAGCAGTGATCGCTATTGTTCCCTCCGCTTCCAGAGAACCGGTTTTAATCGGCGATCGCTATCAGAAGATTTTCGAGGAAATGGGGGCAAAATACGTCAAAGTTATCGATATTCGCGATCGTGTGCAGGGAGAAGATGCCCAATTCCAAGCCTACATCGAAGAGTGTACAGGTGTATTTATGACCGGAGGCGACCAGCTGCGTTTATGCGGTTTGCTCTCCGATACCCCCCTGATGGAAAGAATCAGACAAAGAGTGCAACAGGGAGAACTCACCCTGGCCGGAACTAGCGCCGGGGCCGCCGTTATGGGTCATCACATGATTGCTGGGGGCAGCAGCGGGGAAGCACCCAATCGGGCCCTGGTGGATATGGCCATGGGATTAGGTCTCATTCCTGAAGTCATTGTCGATCAACACTTCCACAATCGCAATCGCATGGCCCGGTTAATGAGCGCTATCTCTGGTTATCCCGAACGTTTAGGAATTGGCATCGATGAGGATACCTGCGCTATGTTTGAACGAGATGGCATGATGACAGTAATCGGCTGCGGTACAGTGACGGTAATTGATGCTAGGGAAATGTCCCACACCAACCACCATCACGTCACCGCAAACGAACCCCTGAGTCTGCATAATCTGCGGGTACATATTCTTGCCTACGGTGATGGCTATCATCTCAAAAAACAGCAAGTGATCCCTAAATTGGCGTAAAAAAACTCCTGAAAAACTGTTCACGATGAACAGTTTACCCATCTCGGAAAACCAGACAATAAACAACGGCTTCTTTGTGCTTCTCAACAGCGAACACCAGCTATATCATGAAAATTCTCAGAACCCAAACCCTGCGCGGTCCCAACTACTGGAGTATTCGTCGCGACAAGCTCATTGTTATGCGTCTGGATCTCGAAGATCTCGCAGAGAAGCCATCGAATGAAATCCCCGGCTTTTACGAGGGATTAATCGACGTTCTGCCCAGTTTAGTCGAACATTACTGCTCCCCCGGTTATCGCGGCGGTTTCTTTGAACGAGTCCGCACTGG
>NZ_JASJFF010000440.1:0-4336 GCF_030065435.1 Microcystis sp. M53603_WE2 | reverse complement strand
CGCTACCTTTACCGCTTGGGCGAAAGATGGTAAACCCGACCTTTCGATGATTATTAACGGTATTCTCGCCGGTTTAGTAGCCGTTACTGCCGGTTGTGATGGTGTATCCTATTGGTCGGCGGCAATCATCGGTTTAATTGCTGGTGTGGTCGTGGTTTACTCGGTGGCTTTCTTCGATAACCTGAAAATTGATGACCCGGTGGGTGCAACTTCCGTTCACCTCGTCTGTGGTGTGTTTGGAACTTTAGCCGTCGGTATCTTCAACAAAGATGCGGGTTTAATCACCGGTCAATTCCAACTGTTTATTAACCAAATTATCGGAATTGTGGCAGTGGGAGCATTTACCCTGATTGTTAGTGGTATTGTTTGGACAATCCTTAAGGCTACCCTCGGTATTCGTGTTACTCCCGAAGAAGAAATGGAAGGTTTGGATGTGGGTGAACACGGAATGGAAGCCTATAGCGGTTTCGTCAAGGAGTCCGATATCGTTACTGGTGGCTATTATGCTTCCAGTGTTGACATGGAAACGCCCAGCAGTCGTTAGGGTGAACCTTGTAAAGATAGATTAATTAGATCCCCGACAAAGTTAAAGAGAAAAGGAAGAAGGCCTCGCCCCGATGCGATCGGTGGCTATAATTAGCTTCTAAACCTTTTCTCTTTCGGTTTTTTGTCTCTTTCCAGACAGAAAAAATTAATCTTGCTACTAGGCACCAACCGTCAATGAAAAAGATCGTAGGAATAACCATGCTTTTGCTGGGACTGGGATTCAATTTCGGAGTTGCCCCGGTTTTTGCGGAAACCGTCGCCGCCGCTCCCCCCAATCCGATTAGTGCTGGAGATACAGCTTGGATGCTGATCTCCTCAGCTTTAGTTTTATTAATGACCCCCGGACTGGCTTTTTTTTATGGGGGTTTAGTACGTTCGCGTAACGTCCTCAACACCATGATGATGAGTTTGGTAGCCATGGGCGTAATTGGTGTAACTTGGGTGCTTTGGGGTTATAGTCTCGCTTTTGATGTCACCCCGGGTAAAAGTGGTTTTGGTGAAGGGATTGAAGCTTTTATCGGTGGTCTGGATTGGATTTTTCTCAACGGAGTCACCGCCGCCGCACCTGACAATATCGGTTATGCACCCACCGTTCCCCATCAAGTGTTTATGGTCTATCAGATGATGTTCGCCATCATCACCCCGGCTTTAATTTCAGGGGCGATCGTGGAACGGGTCAACTTTAAGGCCTATTTTTGGTTTTTACTGCTTTGGTCCACCTTTATCTATTCTCCCCTAGCTCACTGGGTTTGGGGTAAGGGTTGGTTGGCAGCCACTGGGGCGCTGGATTTCGCCGGTGGAACCGTTGTTCACATTAGTTCTGGGATTTCCGCACTGGTGGCCGCTTGGGTAATTGGCCCGCGGCGTAGTTTTGGAACTCAAACCTATGCACCCCATAATGTGCCGTTTGTTCTCCTCGGTATCGGTTTACTCTGGTTTGGTTGGTTTGGTTTTAATGGGGGTAGTGCGCTTTCCTCTAGTTCCCTAGCTACGACAGCCTTTGTTAATACCACGATCGCCGCTTCGGCTGGTGGTTTGACATGGATGCTGATAGAATGGATTTTACGGGCTAAACCGACAGCGATCGGTATTGCTAGCGGATTTTTGGGGGGATTAGTGGGTATTACTCCCGCTGCCGGTTTTGTTCTACCCATCGGTGCGATTCTGATTGGTTCGATCACTGCCCTTACCTGTTTTTTTGCGGTTAGTCTCCGGGCAAAATTGCGCTTTGATGACTCTTTGGATACCTATCCTGTCCATGGTGTGGGTGGGACAATAGGGGCGCTGCTTACGGGGGTTTTTGCCACTAAATCGGTTAATTCCTTGGGTAATGACGGTTTACTATTTGGCAACCCCGGCTTAGTCTGGACGCAATTTGTTGGCGTTGCCGCTACTTATATCTTTGCTGCCGTGGGTACTTTTGTTATCCTGAAAGTTCTCAGTCTATTTATGGAGCTGCGGGTTAAACCGAATACGGAAGCGGAAGGGTTAGATGTGCCTCAACACGGAGAGGAAGCCTACGGACAGGAATTCGAGTTTGGTAGCAGCTTTTCCTACCAAGAAAATCCTCCTAGCACAAATCCTCGAGAAAATTATTAGCGATTCAATCGGCTATCAGTCCG
This sequence comes from Microcystis sp. M53603_WE2, assembly GCF_030065435.1. Classification (NCBI taxonomy): domain Bacteria; kingdom Bacillati; phylum Cyanobacteriota; class Cyanophyceae; order Chroococcales; family Microcystaceae; genus Microcystis; species Microcystis sp. M53603_WE2. The sequence goes on along the minus strand of NZ_JASJFF010000440.1, from coordinate 2,168 downwards.
GCCAACAGAGGCGAAATTTCGTCTCTGTGAAACTGGGCTAAAAAATTCCGTTTTTGGTCGTCTTGTCTCTGTCACCGGGGATTGTGATCCTGTCCGTCGCTGGCAAAGAATGCTCGATCGTTATTGTGCGAAGATTCTCCGAGACGGAGAAACTCTCTGCCAAGGCTTAATAATTGGCGATCGCTAAGGCGGATCAAGTTTGATCCAGATGGGCAAAACAGCAAAAAATTACCGATTCCTACTGACAAGAATCAAGAAATTTGTAAGCCAGCTAACTCAGCAATTGTATAGGTGGGTCTGCCTTTAACTTCCTCGTAAATTCTGCCGATATATTCTCCTAGTATTCCGATGCTAATTAGCTGTACAGAACCCAGAAAAAATATAGCGATCATAATCGTGGCAAAACCCGTGATCGGTGAGTCGGGTTGCTGTAAACGCCAATATAATACTAACAGAGCCATAATCAAAGATATCAGGGCAGAAAATAATCCTAGATAGGTGGCAAAACGTAAGGGGACACGGGAAAAAGATACTAGGCTATTAATAGCTAAAGATAATGATTTGCTAAAGGTATATTTTACTTCCCCGGCAAAGCGCGCATCCCGCTCAAATTTAACCGCAGTTTGTGGAAAGCCAATCCAAGCGCGCAACCCACGAATATAACGATTTCTTTCCGGGAGAGAATTTAATAGATATACCACCTGACGATCCATTAAACAAAAGTCTCCTGTATCGGCGGGAATATCCACATCAGCTAGTCTTTTAAGCAAACGATAAAAGAGATATGCCGTCAGTTTTTTAAACCAACTTTCTTGTTTTCTTTTGGTTCTTTGGGCATAAACTACTTGATAACCCTCTTGCCATTTTTCAATCATTTGGGGAATTAATTCGGGCGGATCTTGCAGGTCGGCATCCAAAACAATAATTACTTGTCCTCGGCAAAAATTAAGTCCAGCAGTTACCGCCGCTTGATGACCAAAATTGCGGGCGAAACTGATATAACATACTCGTGAATCAGCTTTGTGCAGTTCTCGCAGCAGTTTTAAGGAACTATCTTTACTACCATCATTTACTAGAATTAATTCTACCGCCCCATCTAAATTATTCATGATGGCACTCACCCGGCGATACAGTTCGGCAATAGTTTCTTCCTCGTTATAGATGGGGACAATCAGGGAATATTTTAGCATTTGCATAATAATATTTGACCAGTAATTGATTGAAAAAAAATCGATTTAATCCCAGTTTTTTCCTCCTGTGTTTAATAATTATCTTAGGTTCAAGATTCTGACAGGAGTATAATTTTGTCAAAGTGAAAACCCGATTAGCCAACGATTTACCTCCTTTCTTCCGGCTCCTAACTCAGAGAATTCTGCCGTCAATCTCTTTACTTAGCCAAGGAACTCCTCGATCGCCTGTCCCGTCTCTTTTGGTGCTTCTTCTGGTAAAAAATGACCGCTGGCGATCGCCTGTCCCGTGACTTGATTAGCTAGCTGCTGCCAAAGAGCGATCACATCGTATTGACGTGCAATGAAACCTTTTTCTCCCCAAAGAACCAAGAGGGGAGAGGAAATTTTCCGGTCTAAATCCTGACGATCATGCTCTAAATCGATGGTAGCGGCAGCCCGATAATCGGCACAAGTGGCGGTTATCGTGCTTAAATCTCGAAAACAACGCCGATATTCCCCCAAAGCTTCCTCTGTAAAAGCGCTAAAATCTCGACCCCAACTTTGCAAGCAATGTTGCAGATAATAATCGGGATTAGCGGCGATCAGGGTTTCGGGAAAAGGGGAAGGCTGAATCAAGAAAAACCAATGATAGTAGGCAGTGGCAAAAGTTTGCTCAGTCGCCTCATACATCGCCAGCGTTGGGGCTATATCGAGTAAAACGAGTTTTTTTACCTTTTCGGGAAAATCAAGGGCGAGACGGTGGGAAACTCGCGCCCCTCGATCGTGGCCGATTAGATAAAACTCCTGATAACCCAATTTTTCCATCAGCAATACCTGATCGAGGGCCATGACTCGCTTGCAGTAATTGCTAGAATCCTCTAGGGGTAAGGGTTTATCGCTATCCCCGTAGCCGCGCAGATCCGTGGCGATCACCGTAAAATTAGCCGCTAATCGGGGGGCGATTTTATGCCACATTTGATGGGTTTGGGGATAACCATG
>NZ_JASJFF010001280.1:0-2964 GCF_030065435.1 Microcystis sp. M53603_WE2 | reverse complement strand
TTTTCCCAGATTAAACTATGGTAGCTATCAGACCCGACGAAATTAGCACGATTATTCGTCAACAGATCGAATCCTATAACCAAGAAGTACAGGTCTCCAACGTGGGAACCGTCCTACAAGTAGGTGACGGTACTGCCCGCATCTACGGCCTACAACAGGCCATGTCGGGAGAACTATTAGAATTTGAAGATGGAACCGTCGGCATCGCCCTTAACCTCGAAGAAGATAACGTCGGTGCAGTGTTAATGGGTGACGGTTTCGGGATTAAAGAAGGCGGTACGGTGAAAGCTACCGGTAAAATCGCTCAGGTTCCCGTGGGTGAAGCCTTAGTCGGCCGCGTGGTTGATGCTCTCGGTCGTCCCATCGACGGTAAAGGGGACATCCTCGCCAGCGAAACCCGTCTGGTGGAATCCCCCGCCCCCGGTATTGTCGCTCGCAAATCCGTCTGTGAACCGATGCAAACCGGCATTACCGCTATCGATGCCATGATTCCCGTCGGTCGTGGTCAACGGGAGTTAATTATCGGTGACAGAAAAACCGGTAAAACAGCGATCGCCATTGACACGATCATTAACCAGAAAAGCGAAGACGTGATCTGTGTCTATGTCGCCATCGGTCAAAAAGCCTCCACCGTCGCCCAAGTAATCGACACCCTCACCCAAAGAGGCGCTATGGATTACACCGTGGTGGTGGCCGCTAACGCTAACGACCCCGCCACCCTCCAGTATATCGCCCCCTACACCGGAGCTTCGATCGCCGAATACTTCATGTATAAAGGCAAAGCGACCCTAGTTATCTACGATGACCTCACCAAACAGGCTCAAGCTTATCGTCAGCTATCCCTGCTCATGCGTCGTCCTCCCGGTCGGGAAGCTTACCCCGGCGACGTTTTCTATCTCCACTCCCGTTTACTAGAGCGCGCCGCTAAACTCAGCGATGCCCTCGGTGGTGGCAGCATGACCGCCCTGCCGATTATCGAAACCCAAGCCGGTGACGTTTCTGCCTACATTCCCACCAATGTAATTTCGATTACTGACGGTCAGATCTTCCTCTCCACCGACCTCTTTAACGCTGGTTTCCGTCCCGCTATTAACGCTGGTATTTCCGTATCCCGCGTGGGTTCGGCGGCCCAAACTAAAGCGATGAAGAAAGTTGCCGGTAAATTAAAACTCGAATTAGCCCAGTTTGACGAATTAGAAGCTTTTGCTCAATTCGCTTCTGACCTTGATGCGGCCACCCAAGCACAACTGGCTCGCGGTCAACGTCTGCGTCAAATCCTGAAACAGCCCCAAAACTTCCCCCTCTCCGTTTGGGAACAGGTGGCGGTGGTTTATGCCGGTTTAAACGGTTATCTCGACGATATCGCCACCGATAAAGTTATCGATTTCTGCACCGGTTTACGGGAATACCTGAAAACCAGCAAACCTCGCTACGTTGAGATCGTCAGCACTGAAAAACAACTCAACGACGAAGCGGAAGGCCTGCTCAAAGATGGCATCAATGAGTACAAACAGGCTTTTAAATAATCTCGGTAATCAGTAAATAAATGTTGGTAATGGGGGTTAGGTTTTGGGGGATGGGGTGTTGAGGTTTTGGGGTTTTGGGGTATGAGTTGAAATTTCTCTATCTCCCCATTTCCCTGTTTCCCCACCTCTCCATTCCCTCCTAAACCCCGACTCTTGACTGATAACTGATAACTGATAACTGATAACTGATAACTGAATTATGCCTAATCTCAAAGCGATTCGCGACCAAATTCAATCGGTCAAAAATACCAAAAAAATTACCGAGGCCATGCGTCTGGTGGCGGCCGCAAAAGTGCGCCGCGCCCAAGAACAAGTTCTCTGTACCCGTCCTTTTGCCGATGCCCTCGCTCAGGTCCTTTATAATCTCCAAGGTCGTTTAGCCTTTAGTGATGTTAATTTACCCCTACTGGCCCAACGGGAAGTAAAAACCGTGGCTCTGTTGGTAGTGACAGGCGATCGAGGTCTTTGTGGCGGTTATAATACTAACGTCATCCGTCGTGCCGAACAACGGATGAATGAATTAAAAGAGCAAGGGATTAAGTATCAATTAGTTGTTGCCGGCCGGAAAGCTGCACAATATTTCGAGCGCCGGAATGCTCCCATTGCCGCTAAATTTATTAACCTCGAACAGATTCCCACTGCCGATGAAGCTGGCACGATTGGGGATGAATTGCTTTCCTTATTTTTATCGGAAACTGTTGATCGTGTCGAGTTAATTTATACTCGTTTTATCTCCCTGATCAGTGCCACTCCGGTGATTCAAACCCTGTTACCTTTAACTACCCAAGGTTTAGCGGTACAGGATGACGAGATTTTCCGTTTGGTGACTAAAGAAGGAAAATTTAAGGTACAACGGGAAAAAATGGCCAGCCAACCGGCGCAGGTTTTTCCCCAAGACATGATTTTTGAGCAGAATCCCGTCCAAATCCTCGATTCTCTCCTACCTTTGTACTTAAATAACCAATTACTGCGCGCTCTCCAGGAATCGGCAGCGAGTGAATTAGCAGCCCGGATGACGGCGATGAGCAACGCCAGCGAGAACGCCAGCGAGTTAATCGGGACTTTAAGCCGTACCTACAACAAGGCGCGTCAAGCCGCTATTACCCAAGAATTGCTAGAAGTAGTAGCGGGAGCCAACGCTCTCTAGGTTTAAGCCATTTTTTCTTCTGATTATCAGTAGGAGTGATTATTTTCACTCCTTTTTTTATATAGGGTCTGCTGAAAAAGTTTTTCCTGGGGGTAGGAGTCAGGAGTCAGGAGTCAGGAGTCGGTCGTTTTAGGCTTTGTTGCCCTTGTTTTTTGTACCAAGCGATGTACTACAAGAAGGATAATGCAAGGTTTTTGAACGTCCCAATCCTATTTTCTTGCACTAACATCGGACTTTAACAGGTCAAAAGCTTTATTTTAAAAGGGTTTTACCATTATTCAGCAAACCCTA
>NZ_JASJFF010000046.1:0-1201 GCF_030065435.1 Microcystis sp. M53603_WE2 | reverse complement strand
ATCCGACTAAAATCAAAGATAAGAAACAACCCAAACCAGAATCATTGACAGAATAGCTGCGGAAAAAGTTGTTATTCACGGCTCAACCCTCGATTCATCAAAGCTGCAATTATCTTTAACCTAACACATTCCCAACACATTACCACGGTTAAATCTTCTTTTTTACTCACTGGTTCCTCGCTCTCTTCTGCCTTGGCTGTAGTTTTTAGCGAGATTATCCAGATTGACATCCTCACCAAATCTGCTGGGGAGTGGATCCTCCGATCGCTTCAACTTGTTATAATAGTCAGTCCCTATCCACCATATCTCTAAAAACCATGAGCGATCCTCGTCTATCTCTAGTGGCAGCTGCCCGAAGATTTTATCAACTGGGTTGGATGCTCGGCACAGCGGGTAATTTATCCGCTAAAGTTGATGATCATAGTTTTTGGATTACTGCCAGTGGCAAAAGTAAAGGTAAACTCACAGAACAGGATTTTGTGCGCGTGGATCTGACGGGAAAAGTCAGAGAATTAGCTCATCGGGATAATCGTCCTTCGGCCGAAACTAGCATTCATCAGGTGATTTATTGTCTCTTTCCCCAAGCGCAAGCTTGTTATCATGTCCACTCAGTGGAAGCGAATTTAGTTTCCCGTTTTGCTCGCGAGGACAAGTTATCGTTACCTCCCTTAGAAATGTTGAAAGGTTTAGGTATTTGGGTAGAAAATCCTCAAGTATTTATGCCGGTTTTTGCTAACTATCTCGATGTGCCGAAAATTGCCGCAGAAATAGAAAGTAGATTCTCAACTTTCCCCCCGGAAATTCCCGCTTTACTGATTTCTTACCATGGTGTGACGGTGTGGGGTGAGTCTCTAGAAACTACCGAGAATTATTTAGAGATAGTTGAGTATATTTTTCGTTATCTAGTGGCAGCCTATCAATTGACATACTCCCACCGTCAAGCTACGCTGTGACGGGGGATTCTTTCCACATCGCTGTTAGAAATTCCTTGTTCAACGAGACAGCTTAGATTCTCAATGTCTCCACTGAAAACCCAGAGACCGGACTCTCCCAAGGCGTTTGGGTCGGTTTCTGTTTGCCCAACAGTACCGTTGAGATGATTTCCCAAATATTGCAACCCTTTTTTAAGAATATTTATTGCTGCATTATGATCCCTATCCAAGACTGTTTTACAATTGGGGCATTGATGAGTTCTAGTGCT
>NZ_JASJFF010000732.1:0-2240 GCF_030065435.1 Microcystis sp. M53603_WE2 | reverse complement strand
CACAACAATTTACTCAGCTGGATTTGCCCCTCCCGAACAACAATTAGGCAATCAGGTATCGGCAGCCACAGATTTATATGCCCTAGCAGCTACCTGTGTTATACTCTTAACTAATCGCGATCCTGATGATCTATACGATCCCCAAAAACAGGTCTGGAATTGGCAAAATTATGCCCCCAACATCAGTGCAGATTTAGCAAGAGTATTCAATAAAATGTTACTAGCAAATCCCCTGGATAGATTTCAATCCTGTGGAGAAGTTTTAACCGCTTTAAATACACCTCCCCCATCTCCTCCATCTCCTCCACCTTCTCCAATTCCTCCATCCCCTCCAGCTTCTCCAGCTTCTCCAGTGATTAGAAAAACTTCCCGTTTTTCTCTTGGGGAAACCTTCGCTAATGCTGCCTTTACAGGATTTGAGGGGACATTATTAGTAATTGCCTTAAATAGTTTACTCCCCTCGCTAGGAATTGTCATCGCTTTTATGATCTTAGGTGGCTTAGTTTGGGCATTATTTAAAAAAGTGATTGAAGGGAGAGATTTACCGATTCTAGCAGCAATTACTCTCGCCTTCCTGTTAATTCCGCAACTGCAAGGAACCCTAAGTTTTCCTGAAATTGCTATCATTGCCGTGATGGCAGCCATCGGAGCAATTACTATTACCGCCTTTTTCGGGCTAATATATCGGATAATTTTGCGATTATTTTAAAACCCTGAAAGTGGTTAAATTATCATCACTACCGCCGGTAATCGTGCCACCGAGGTCTAAAATAGTTTGCAGATAGTCGAGGACTTCCTGAGAAATTAACTCTCCCGGCATCAAAACGGGAATACCGGGGGGATAGGGACAGATAACATCAGCACTAAGACGATCGAGGGCATTTTTCCGGGATACTATCTCTGTAGGGGCAAAAAAAGCCTTTCTAGGAGAAATAGCCAAATTTCCCGTGACTGGGGGAGGAGTGGGGGGTAAACTGGTAGAGGAAGGGGATTTAAGGCATTGAAAAGCAGTAATTAGGCGATTAATGTGTTCGCGATGGTTGCCGATGGAGATAATAAAAGTAAGTTGGCTTAAAGTCGGTAATTCTGCCGTGACGGCGTATTTTTCTCGCAAAATATCGTCTATTTCGTAACCAGTTAAGCCAAAATCTTTGACGATTACCGTTAAACGAGTGCGATCGAACCAGTGACAACCCGGGATAGAATGGGGAAAGTCTAAAACAGAGATATTAGGGATTTTATTGAGTTCTTTTCGGGCAGAAGCGGCTAAATCGAGGGTTTTGGTCAGTAAATCTAGTCCTTGCGTCGCCATTTGCTTTCTAGCACTATCAAGGGAAGCGAGAAGCAAATAACTAGGGCTAGTGGTTTGAACTAATTGTAAGGCTCGATCGACTTTTTCGGAACTAATGCGATCGCTTTTTAAGTGTAACATCGATGCTTGAGTTAAGGCCCCTAAAACCTTATGGGTGGACTGAATAGCCATATCGGCGCCGAGAGACAGGGCAGCCGGAGGTAAATCGGGATGAAAGGCAAAATGCGCCCCGTGAGCCTCATCGACGAGCAGCGGGATAGAATAATGATTGGTAATCTGGGCGATAGTTTCTAAGTCACAGCAAACCCCTTGATAGGTGGGAGAGACTACCATCACCGCTTTGGCGTCGGGATGGAGTTTCAGGGCATTTTCGAGGGATTGGGGGGTTATATTTAAATTTAGATCGATAGTGGGATTATATTCGGGATTGATAAAGATAGGTTGCGCCCCAGAGAGAATTAAGCCCGAAATTGCCGATTTATGAATATTTCTCGCCAAAATAATTTTATCTCCCTCGCCGCAAGTGGCTAAAATCGCCGCAATAATGCCACAACTGGAACCATTAACCAAAAACCAGCTTTTATCTGCCCCAAATGTCTCGGCTGCTAAAATTTGCGCTTCTTTAATCACTCCCGTCGGGGCAAACAAATTATCCAGGTCGGGTAATTCGGGTAAATCGGCTTTAAAGACGCTTTTTCCCAGTAAATTACTTAAATCCTCCCCGATTCCTTCCCCCTGCTTATGCCCTGGTGCATAAAATGGTACATCAAAACTATTGACTTTTTTTTGCAGTTGTGATACCAATGGAGCGGATTCTGGTGAAGGCATTTTGGGGTGTGGGGGGTTTGTCAGTTATCAGTAAACAGTAAACAGTAAACAGTTACCAGTAAACAGTAATTAGTGAAGATTGATCGGTGAATAATATCAT
>NZ_JASJFF010000714.1:0-1559 GCF_030065435.1 Microcystis sp. M53603_WE2 | reverse complement strand
GCACCGATAGCAATAACACCCTGATAGGCGGTTAAAATTGTTCCCATACCCAGGCAAGCACCCGCACCGATAATTATTTGGCTATTGGGGGCTGCTCGGAGAATCACCCCCGGAGCCACGATCGCACTCTCATCAATGGTTACATCACCATTGACATAGAATTCCGAGCGGCTAATAGGTTGAACGGGGGGTAAGGACATAATTGACAGTTATTCAGTGATCAGTGATCAGTGATCGGGGGTTAGGGGGTAGGGGTTAGAGTTTCGGGTATTTTTCCCGATCCGCCAACACCTAACACCTATCTCCGTTCACCGCTCGCCGAGTCCTGAAATTAAGGGCGTTGAATAATCGATTCGAGAACACGGCGTTTCGCTTGGGAGTCAATCCCGATCAGACGAACGTATTCCCCTTGATGGTCGCGCAGACAGGTTTCTAAAGCGGCCACCACATCGGATTCGCGACTGCTCTCGATCGGGGTGCAGCTTTGCCAAGAACTGGTTTTAAAACGACGTTTATCCGCGTGTTCGGCCCCGATTTTGTGACCTTGGTTCAATAAAGAGCGAATTTGAGTGATCGTTTCTGCGGTTAAGGTACTGGTTAAAGTGGCAGTACCGCCGCCAGAAGAACCAGAAGCATAGCTTTTGAAACTCGGTTCAGCAACGGTGGCGGTTTTACTGCTGCCATTACTACTCACCGAACCATCGGGACGCTGGATCACCGTTTCTAAAACCCGTTTTTTGGCTTTAGCATCGATACCGAGTAAGCGGACGTATTCGCCGCTATGTTCCCGTAAACAATCTTCCAAAGCAGTAATTACATCAGATTCGCGATTGCTTTCGATCGGGGCGCAACTCTGCCAAGAACTGGTTTTAAACCGGCGTTTATCCGCGTGTTCGGTGCCGATTTTGTAGCCTTGGGCGAGCAGGGAACGAATTTGAGCGATCGTTTCCCCACTTAAGCTACCACTACTGCTATAACTGGCTCCGTTACTAGCGGGGGCGCTGTAGCTGCTGGCTTTGCCGCTGCCGTTACTAGCGGGGGTGCTGCCGGGGCGGTGAATAATCATTTCGACGACGCGTTTTTTCGCTTGCGGGTCGATCCCGATCAGACGGACGTACTCATCGCTATTTTCAGTCACGATCGCTTCAATATCGCGAATGATGCCCGCTTCGCTCTTGGTTTCGATCGCCGGTCCGGTTAACCAAGAACTGGTTTTAAACCGGCGTTTATCCGCGTGTTCGGTGGCGATTTTCAGTCCTTGGGCCAGCAGGGAACGCACTTGTACGGACAGGTCGGAATGGCCGTTACCGTTGCCATGACCGCCGTGGACGGCGGTGGTGGTGCGGGCCGGTTCTCCCGGGGTGTCTTCGGGGCGTTGGATAATCATTTCCAGTATGCGCCGTTTAGCGGCGGGATCTACTCCGATCAGGCGGACGTATTCGCCTTGCAGGTCTCTCAGGGAGGCTTCTAGGGATTGGGATACCTGTTCTTCGCGGCCGCCGTCGATAAAGCCGGCACTTAACCAAGAACTGGTTTTAAAGCGGCGTTTGTCAGCGTAT
>NZ_JASJFF010000002.1:0-7957 GCF_030065435.1 Microcystis sp. M53603_WE2 | reverse complement strand
AGACCTTTTTGAAATCCAAAAGTGCCTGGCATGGGAGTGATCAGGGGGAAATTCAGGTACTTTTTCCCTGAAAATTAGGTAATTGACCCCCTCAAAATCGGTAAAACCCCACACCCCACACCCTACACCCTACACCCTGCTTCTAGGAAAAACTTTTTCAGCAGACCCTACATAGCTGATGGGTGAGAATGGGGTCAAAAAATGCGTGAGTAACCAAAACAAAATCCTTCGACTGTCGTACAGAAATTAATGAAAATTAAAGCGGAAAGACAAGCAAAAAGGCAAAGTTTATGATGTTGCAATATCTGATGGATGACAATATTGACCCATTTTATGTTAAGCAATTACGGAGAAAAAATAGAGATTTAGTGGTTTGGGCAATCGGAGAACCCAATGCACCAGAAAAGGAAACATTAGACCCAGAAATTCTGACCTGGTGTGAGATAAATAATTTTATTCTTAATACAGGTATGAGTATCAGGATAAAAACTAATCAAATCTAAACTAGGCTAATATTCTGGGATATTTCTAGACCATAATAGCCAGAAATTACTGTAATTTGATGGGCGGAGTCGGACTCGAACCGACATGAGGGGCTGCCTCGCCACATTTTGAGTGTGGTGCGTCTACCAATTTCGCCATTCGCCCTTGGCATTAGCTTTATCATTATAACCCATTTTTGGACTCTTTAACAAATTGTGATAATCGGGGGAACTAGCCCAACGATCGATTTCTCGCGCGCGTAGGACGGGGAGGGGATGGGTTAACTGTTGGGTTTGCAAACCCTTTAACATTTCGCCAATTTCCGAGGCGCTGACGGCATCGTAGGACTTGGCCTGATCGATAAAAGCCTCTAAATTTAATAAAGGTGCGAGACTGGGGGAACCTCCGGCTAACTTCATTAACACCGACATGACGATTTTTGGGTCTTGAACTGCCAATAAAGCCGCTCGATCGCAGCTAAACTCGGCGCAGCGCACCCATGCTAACATTCTCTCCTGTAGGGATCGTGCTAACATTGTCCCCCAATTGGGCAGTAATCCCGCCGCTAGGACCATAATATTGGCTAAAGTGAGATAAACGCCGTGTTCACATTTGAGATGACCTAATTCGTGGGCCATTACCGCTTGAATTTCTGCGGGAGTCAGCATTTCGATTAGGGAAGTGTGCATCACCATAAACGGTTTTTTGCCCCGCATGGCGAAGGTATAGGCGTTAGGAACGGGGTTTTGTTGAATGTATAATTGAGGTGGTTCTAAGTCGAGAATTCGGCAAGCTTCTAGGAGGAGATTATGCAGGTCGGGTAATTGTTTTTCCCCCACCAAAACACTAGCAGCAATATTATTTAAGTAAAAGAATTCCTCAGCGACGGAACCTAACAAACTTCTCACGGCTATATCTAACCCAGGCAACTGTTTAAGGGAGTTAGTGGCCTCTAGGTCGATGGGATGCCGAAAATCATTGGCTTTTAAGCCGAGTAATAACTGTTTTGATAATTCCATATTCTTATTCATTTAACCAAGCTTTGACGCGTTCTAAACTTTTCCAATTGGGTTTTCTAGCTAAACCATCGGCGATATTTTCATCCACTTCTTGGCGAACTTCTTTGTTTAAACTAACTAATTGTTGTACCAGTTCGATATGTTCTCTAACTCCGGCGGTTTTGGTTTCCAACATAGCTAAAACCAAATTGATCCGGTTTTGGGGGGAAACTTTATCGAGTTTAACGGCTTTTTGGGCGGCTTTTAGGGCTAATTCCGGTTTATCGGTGAGCATATATAACCAAGCTAAACAGGACCAAACGGCGGCATTTTTCGGACTGCGATCGCTTAATTGTTTAAATTCCGGCAATAAACTGGCGGCGCTTTCTCCCTGTTGGTAGCGTTCTAAACCTTGTTCGAGGGTAAAATTGGCGGTTTCTGTCATTTTCAGCTAGGGGGTTAATCAAGGAGCAAATTTAACGGTTATCGGCGTATTACACAAAGCTAGTACAATTTACCTTTATCTAGTATTCTAGCAAAATTTGTCCCTTTGTCAGCAAAATTTTAAAAGACGATGCCGCGTTCTCGCCAGATCATCAATAAGCCACTCATCGAAACGAATAACATCACTGCTTGTTTAAATTGTTGGGGACTCATTTTTTCTAAAACTTTTTGTCCTAACCAATTGCCCGGCCAGGCCGCTAATCCTAACAATAAACCGTAACCGAGAAAAGGCAGATGTAAAACTCCAAAGGCTGCGTAGGCGATTAATTTGGCCACATGAACTACTACCATGTGAACGGATTTCGTTGCCACCATTGGTTCTTTAACTAGCCCATAGTTGATATAAAACAGGTTCATCATCGGGCCGGTACTACCGACTAATCCTGAGAGGAAAGCGTAGATAAATCCCGAGGGCATAAAATACCAAGTTTTAATCTCAAAAAAAGGATTTTCTTCTTGGGGAAATAATTGTTTAAGCGAGGATAAAACCAGAAAAATTCCCAAAACTAGCGGCAACCATTTGAATTGTAAATGGGCAAAGACAAAAGCGCCGAGGGTAGATCCCATAATTGCCCCGGGTAGATACCACACCGTCGAGGGCCAGTCAATGGCGCGCCAATACATTCCCATGCGTTGGACGTTACCGAGTAGCATCCCCGTGGTTAAAACTGGAGGAATGACGGCAGCATCGAGAAACCAACCTAAAACGGGGAGTAGAATCAGGGGGCTGCCCCCACCAGCAAGGGTGCTAAAAAACCAAGCTAGACTACCTGCCAACATCAAGGTAACAATGATCATCGAGTTGTAAAGTTAATTCACAAAGAGTTACTTAATCTATTATGATATCCTCTTTGGGGTCTTCATCGGTATAATGCCATTCCACATTGGGCATAGCCTCGAAAGCTTGCCGGACGTAATCTTCCCAGAGTTTCCGCATTTTGGCTAGGTAGGGATCTCCTAGGCGCAATTGTAACTTATGACGTAGGCTTAGGCTATTAGCTTCATACATACTCAAATAGATAGGCGGTCCGACGGAAATATTCGATTTCATGGTCGAATCGATGGAAAGTAAGGCACATTTGGCCATTTCCTCTAGGGGTGTATCATAGGTAATGGTGCGATCAAGAATCGGTTTACCGTATTTAGTTTCACCTATCTGTAAAAAGGGCGTTTCTTTGGTGGCTTGAATATGATTTCCTTGGGGATAAATCAGGAATAATTGCTGGTCTTCTCCTTTAATTTGTCCCCCAAGAATAAAGTTACATTTAAAATCAATATTATCTTTTTCTAGCCAAGTTCTTTCCCTAGCTTGTACTTGACGACTTTTATCACCGATATAGTGGGCGATATCGTAGAGATGATTCAGAGAATGGAGATTTTTATCCTCTTGATTGTGCAGGTCTCTTTTTAGTTCGTGAATCACTCCTTGGCTAATCGATAAATTGCCGGATGTGCAGACCATAATTACCCTTTCTCCCGACACCGAAAAATCAAATAATTTCCGATAGGCCGAGATATAATCGACTCCCGCATTTGTACGAGAATCCGCCCCCATAACAATGCCAAAACGATTGATAATTCCTAAACAGTAAGTCATTATAAATTATGAATTATGAATTATGAATTGGGAAGTGGGGAGATGAGAGTGCCAGAGTTGGGATAAAAAAGCTAAATTCTGACGACCAACGACTGATAACTGATAACTGAATTAAGCCATAACCATACCACCATCGACGTTAAAGACTTGACCAGTGATATAAATAGCGGCGGGATCGGCGGCTAAAAAACGCACCATTCCAGCGACTTCTTCCGGTTTTCCGTAACGGGATAGGGGAATATATTTGAGGATTTCATCTGCTTTGAGGTCATGAGTCATATCAGTTTCAATAAAGCCGGGGGCCACGGCATTAACGGTGATGCCTCGACTGGCAAATTCTTTGGCTAAAGTTTTTGTTAAACCGATGACACCGGCTTTAGCAGCGCTGTAATTAGATTGACCCGGATTACCCATCAAACCGGATACGGAAGTGATGTTAATTATGCGGCCGCTTTTCTGTTTTAACATCAATTTACTGACGGCGCGAGTGCAGAGAAAAACCCCGGTTAAATTGAGATCGATGACCGCTTGCCAGTCTTCTAATTTCATTCTTAACATTAGGGTATCCCGGGTAATACCGGCATTATTAACTAAGACATCAATATGACCGAATTTTTGCTTGGTACTGTCCACTAAATTATCCACTTCTTCGCTTTTAGCCACATCTGCTTGTAGAGCTATTGCCTTTCCCCCGGCCGCGGTAATTTCTTCGACAACGGCATCGGCAGCACTGCTAGATTTAGCATAGTTCACCACTACAGTAGCACCCTGGCTGGCTAATTCCAAGGCGATCGCTTTACCGATCCCTCGCGAGGCCCCGGTTACTATGGCTACTTTGTCTTGTAAATGCTGGCATTCTGCGGGTAATAGTTTCATAATTTTCTGCATTCCCCAAATAATCGTCAAATCTCAAGAGAAAACTTTGTACTGATAACTTTGCTCAAAACAATTCATTATCTCACAAGCGGGTTAATTTGACCGCAGCCATCCTCAAGTGCGATCGCTCTGTCCCCACTTTCCTGTATAGTATCAGGGAGAATTGGCCGCCACTAATTGATCGAGTTGTTGCTGCATCAAATAACAGACTTTCTCATAACATTCGCGTACATAACGGCGGTCCCGGGCTGCTTTTTTGCCGTAACGTTCAAAAATAATTGGGGGACAAACCCGCGTCTGTATCGATACGGGTAAGGGAATATTCGGCAAGGGACCGATAGCTAGTCCCCAGGGTAAACCGAAATAGATGGGACAGGTCCCGGGGTCAATACCGAAAGGCCAAGGCATACCCTGTTTATGCAATTCTTTTAATTGAGGATAAATATCTTCGAGGACAAACAGAGTCGAGTGAGCGCCGTGGGAAATGGCGGGAATAATCGGCACTTCGTACTGTAAAGCTAGTTTAACAAAAGCTTGATTACCGGCAAAATAAATTTTATTTCTTAAACTGTGGGGACGGAAAACATCCGCAGCACCTCCCGGATAAATGAGGACACTAGCGCCACTATTTAAAGCAGCGATCGCCATTTTGGGATGGGCATGAACGGCCCCCATTTGGGCTGCTAGACTAGCTTGGGGTGGAAAAAATCGCCAGACTCGCGAATCCATCAAACCATAGACTAAGCGATCGCTGCCAAAGCGTTGAAACCAATCATACATCATCATAAACATATCGGGAGCCGCTAAACCGCCGTTGTGGGAGCCGATGAATAATACCTGTCCTGAGGGGGGAATATTTTCCCAACCATCGGTTTTAACCCGAAAATAATGGTGATAAAACCAATCCAGAAGGGGGACAAATTTTTCGATCACTTGCGGATCCCGATCCTCTAATGACCAACCGGTGAGGGTATCAACAGGGGCCTTGGCTGCTTGTAGGGATAATTCGGCAAAAGTGGCCGTAGATGAGACAAAAGAGCTAAAAATCTGCATTGATGCCAAGTTGATAATTTAATCGCACCTTATTATCGCAAATTTCGGTTAAAAAACCCATCGTTTTAGAACGGCTTTCCTCGATAATTCTATCATTTTTAATGTCTAATCTTCACAGTGGAACCAATTTTTATCTAATAATTGCTCTAAACTGTAAGGGCATTCTGAGGGAAAATCGCTAGAAAACCCAGTTTTTTGTTGAACATAATCGAAAGCATCCTGATAGATTATCGGTAATTCCTCGGCTAAATAATTCTGTAAATTTGTCGTTAAACATTTTCTTAATTGCGTGCGAAAACTGATAATTTCCGCTCGCCAATGATTCCCATTTATTTCTGCTTCTGTTGTCCAATATTGTAAAAGTAATAAATGCCTGATCACTTGTTCAAGTAAGCTACTGACTCGGTTTTTATCTCTTTTACTCAAGCTTTCTAATTCCTCAATTAAATGGATTACATCTAATTCATCTAAGCGATTTTCCTTGAGGATTTTTATTGTTTCCTCTAACCAAAGATGTTGATCAATTTCGTAAAGTAGGGGTAGGGTTTCTCCTCCCTCTACTTGCCAGGGATTCTGATTTAAAGTTTTCATTGGGTTGTTGGCGGTTTTTAATAGGAAATAAGCACCCTCATATATATATTAGGCCACTTTCTCCTAATTTTGATATTGACACGGGAAAAATCACCGCCCCGCTAATTCTCGTTTATAGGATCATTGGTGCATAGCCAATTTTGTAGGGTGCGTTAACGTAGTGTAACGCACGTCTTTACTGACTCAAGCCAATTTTGTAGGGTGCGTTAACGTAGTGTAACGCACGTCTTTACTGACTCAAGCTGTTAAAATATGTCGGATGAATTAAAGATTGGGTTTAATTTATAACTCTACCCAATTCTCTAAACTTAATCCTTCAACCCTCAATAAATCACCGTCATTAGAAACAACAATTAAACTTTTAACTATAGCAGTAGCAGCAATTAAAATATCTTCTGTTTGTATGGGTAATCCTCTTAATCTAAGATGAGCATGAATTTCGGCTGCTTTTTATAAAATAGCTAAATCATCTAATAAAATAATTTGATAATCCTGACAAAGTTGGTTAAATCTTTCTCTTTGTTTAGGTGCAGCAACTGCCAAAAATCCCCTCTTAATTTCAAAATAAGTAATGCAACTGATAAAGATACTTTTTCTTTGAGCTTTGACATCTTCAATTTTTTGATAAATTTCAAGATTACGCTTAATGATCAAAGAGACGATATTAGTATCTAACAAATAACTCATAATTACCTATTTACGCTTAATTGCTTCATCGAAAATAGCCATTTGTTCAGGAGTAAAATCGCCGCCAATTTTTGACAGGATTTCTGTGGACATAATCAAGCTACAATGCTCTTTCAGTTCTGCCTCTGACATAGTGTTAAACTCCTCAAAAGGTAAATTTTTTTCAAATAATTCAACCAAATGTTTCACTATTTCTGAATAATTAAGTTCCTCTTTAAAGAAAGGACGGTCTTCCATTAAAATAGAAACAACTTGCTCAATTCTCTTAATCATCGATTTTTGTCTGACATCAGTTGATAACATATTTATGCCGCCAGTAAATTTTCAATAATATTTATCAACTGCCAATATATCAAGTTTCTCGTGGTTATGCAACATCGTGAGTTCGATCTCGAAGAGAAGAGAGCGGCATAACGGTGTCTTGAGTGGGATGTATGGCCATTCTCATCGGATGGTAGTTTCTGTCATGTCCGACCTGTTTGGGGTGAAGATGTCTTTATGGTTAAAAGACCGCAGGGGACGCACCTTGTCAGATGAGGACATATTACACTATCCTTATGATAGTAGTAACCTTAGCCGAAACCATGAAAACAATTAGTTTTAAAACCCGTGTAGGAGAAGATGGAACATTACAAATATCTTTACCGCCTGAACTTAAAAACACAGATTTAGAAGTCACCTTAGTTTATCAGCCAATATCTCTAAAAGAACAAGAAGAAAAAACTACATTTAGCCAATGGCAAGAAGGCTTTTTTGAAGAAGTAATTGGCGGTTGGGAAGGTGAATTATTAGTAAGAGAAAAACAGCCAGATTATGAGGAAAGAGAACAACTACTATGACTTATCTGTTAGATACAAATGTTTGTATTAAGCTACTTAATAATAGTAGTTTGGCTGTTACTCATGAGTTAGCAAAACATCAGCCAGACGAGATTTATTTATCTACTGTGGTACAATTAGAATTATATTATGGGGCTTACAAAAGCAGTAGGAAAGAGCAAAATTTAGCAAAGCTAGAGCGTTTCTGTAATCAATTTAGTATTTTACCTTTTGACCAAAATTCTGCAAAAATTGCTGGAAGAATTCGTTCTCAATTAAATCAATTAGGTATTCCTATCGGTGGTTATGATTTACAAATTGCAGCTCTTGCTATGGCTAATGAGTTAATT
>NZ_JASJFF010001316.1:0-1118 GCF_030065435.1 Microcystis sp. M53603_WE2 | reverse complement strand
TTTTTCATCTGGCTTTTTTCCGAGGAGGAAGGAGCGGCATCAGAAGCCCCAAAATCGACGGTTCCGGCGATAAATTGCCGGACACCAGCACCGCTACCGACGGAATTATAGTTAACGGTGACACCGGTGGCGTTTTTATAGTCGGCAAAATAACGCTGGTATAGGGGCGCGGGAAAGGATGCTCCTGCACCGTTCAGGGTTTGGGCGAAAGCTTCTCCCATCGTCCCTGCTAAGGCCGCTGCCGTGGCGAAGGAGACAGCACACACACGAGTTAGGGTAGCAGTTGAGAATATCATAAATTTTCTGGTTGAAGAATCCTGCACAATTGGGAAAGTTGAACTTTCTTCAAAATATAGTTTAAGGCATAAATATTACTTTTAAATCTAGAAATATTGGAGATTTTTTTGGTTAAGATTTGGTAAAATTTCGGTTAAGTTTGATTTAAAAAATTCACAGCTTTTGGCAACAATTTAGTTAGACCGATCAAGACAAAAATCTATTGTATCTATTCAAGGATGAAATCTTAATTTAAACCATCTGTTGGGGAGAAATTGCCCGGATAAAGCTTTTTATCTAGAGCAGGCTGAATAAATCTAAAAACCTTGTTGGATAAGACTTTTAGACTTTTTCCCATCAAAAAGTGCCGATCTTGGAAGTGATCTTGGGGAAATTTAGGCACTTTTTCCCTGAACATTAGGTAATTGACCACCTGATACTAAATCCGTTGAGTATAGGTTACTTATCAGGACAGGCACTCATGCAACAGGCAAGAGGCAAAAGGGTGAATAAATAATCAGTTTTTAATAACCGGATTTAGTATAAAAATGGGTAAAACCCCACACCCTGCACCCACGAAAAACTTTTTCAGCAGACCCTAATTAGGGTTGATCAAGCTTTTTGCCGGTGATTTGGCTAATATATACCCGTTGGCTAATCTTTACTCCTGATCTGGGGATTGTCCGAAAAGATGCTCTACAATTCGCTTAACTTCTGTACGGATGCCGGTGACTTCGTTGCGGAAAAACTGTCGATCGCTCTCAGCTTGAGTGATAAATTGATTTAAGCGCTCGTTGGTTCGTTCAAGACTCCCTGCTATTGTCCTAACTTCACGGGTTAGC
>NZ_JASJFF010001203.1:0-3928 GCF_030065435.1 Microcystis sp. M53603_WE2 | reverse complement strand
TCAGACACCCCCCTTATCAAGCTATCCCTTATAGGGATCTTTCTTAACAATTTTTGCAGTAAGCACTCCAACCCTTATCCTGACTTGATTTCAGTTTTTTCTTTGTCAGTAAGGGTGTCAACAAGGAATATTACAAATTGTTAACCGAGTCTTGAAAGCCTTGTGCTACAAAGGTTTGAAATGTTAAGAAAGATGTGACTAAAGGACAGCTTGATAAGGGGGGTGTCTGACAACTTTTAACACCTACCTACTTATCTTCTAGATTAATCGATCGCAAGATCCAATCTCGATCGATCCTGAAACCGCCACCAGTGCCTGATCGCAGCCCGAATTAGTCCAGAATCAACTCCCTCCGGGTTGATGGCATCGCAACTTTTAGGCAAAAATAGGGCTTTTACCGCCCAAAAAGCCTATATTTGGGCTATTTACCCGCCAGTTGACCCCTGATTTTTGCAGCCAGTTGACTCTCCTGGGGAACTGGTCACGGTTTCCTGATAGGATAAGGTGACTTGGGATTAACTTATGGTGTTGAAAATATGTCTCTAAAACCTTACATTTCTCGCTTATTAGCTTTGGTTCTCGTCCTGGTCATCGGATTGATGGGTTGTTCTAGTAGTTCGCGGTTAACCGGCAATTATGGACAGGATACCCTGACGGTGATTGAAACTTTAACCACAGCCCTTGATTTAGTCAAAGATGACCCGAATAAAGCGGCAGTTGAGTCGCAAGCAAAGGAACAAATCAACGATTACATCTCCCTCTACCGACGAGATAAAAAATCTGGGGGTTTGCGTTCTTTCACTACTATGCAAACAGCCTTAAACTCTCTAGCTGGTTATTATACCGCCTACGGTTCCCGTCCCATCCCCGACAAACTCAAACAACGTTTAAAACAAGAATTTAAACAGGTACAATTCTCTCTCCAGAAAGGAATTTAGATACAGATTAGGGGTTGGGTGTTAGGGTTTTGGGGAGTTGGGGTTTTGGGGTATTAGTTGAAATCCCTCCATCTCCCCACACCCCATACCCCACACCCCACTCCTGTAAAAATCAGACCAAATCCGGTTAGACTAGAAATACAAAGCGTATTATAAAAAACTACAAAATTGATTCAAGACGAAACCCTAGAATTATTGGAATGGCCGCGGCTATGTCAACACCTAGCTACTTTTGCAGCGACTAAACTCGGTGCGATCGCGATTCGTCAATTGCCCTTACCGGAAAGCAAAGAGGAAAGTTTAAACCTACTCTGCCAAACCAAAGAAGTTTATAGCTTAGAACAAAAATTAGATAGTCGTCTTTCCTTTGATGGGATTAGCGACATCGGCGATGCCCTAGAAAGGGCGCATCTGGGGGGTTTATTATCGGGACAGGAACTTTTAAATATTGCCACGACTTTAGCGGGAGTGCGACGTTTACGGCGTTTAATTGACGAACAGGAAGATATACCGGTTTTAAAAGAGTTAGTAGCGGAAATTCGCACCTATCCAGAGATAGAACAGGAAATACACCGTTGTATCGATGAAGATGGCCGGATATCCGATCGCGCTAGTCCCCAATTACGGGAAATTCGGGGACAAATGAAGGTGATTAGAGAGCGAATTTACCGAAAATTGCAGGATATCATGCAAAAACAGGGCGGTGCTATCCAAGAAGCGGTGATTACCCAAAGAAGCGACCGCTGGGTGATTCCCGTCAAAGCAGCGCAAAAAGAGCAAATACCGGGGATAATTCACGATACTTCCAGCACAGGGGCGACTTTTTACATTGAACCTCACTCTATCGTTGACCAAGGCAATCAACTGCGGCAATATCGTCGTCAGGAACAAATCGAAGAAGAAAAAATCCTGCGGCAGTTAAGTAATCTGATCGCCGAAGCCTTTGAGGACTTAGAATATTTACTAGCGATCGCTACTAGGCTCGATCTGGCCACCGCTAGGGCCCGTTACAGTTTATGGTTAGAGGGTAATCCCCCCCACTTTATCGATGGTTCGGAAACGATTACTTTGCGGAATTTGCGTCATCCTTTGCTCTGGTGGCAAAAACACCACGAACAGGGGGGGGAGGTCGTACCAATAAATGTGCAGATTAGCCCAGAAATTCGCGTTGTTGCCATCACCGGACCAAATACCGGCGGAAAAACCGTTACTTTAAAAACTCTCGGATTAGCGGCTTTAATGGCGAAAGCGGGCTTGTTTATTCCAGCGCGGGAACCGGTAGAGATACCCTGGTTCGATCGCGTTTTGGCCGATATCGGAGATGAACAGTCTTTGCAACAGAGTTTATCGACTTTTTCGGGTCACATTCGCCGGATTGTTCGCATTTTAGCGGCTTTAAATTCTCGTTCCTTGGTTTTACTCGATGAGGTGGGAGCAGGTACGGATCCGGCTGAGGGAAGTCCTTTAGCGATCGCTATTTTACAATACCTCGCCGATCATAGTTTACTGACAGTGGCTACCACTCACTACGGGGAATTAAAAGCGTTAAAGTATCGAGATTCTCGCTTTGAAAATGCCTCGGTAGAGTTTGATGATCGCACTCTTTCCCCCACTTATCGACTATTATGGGGCATTCCGGGGCGTTCTAATGCTTTAACTATTGCCCAGCGTTTGGGATTAAGTCCCGAAATTGTGGCCGAAGCGAGAAATCATCTGGGGGGGTTATCGGAGGAGATAAATCAAGTAATTGCTGGTTTGGAAGCGCAAAGACGAGAACAGGAGTCAAAAGCTAAGGAAGCTAGTCAATTACTCCAACAAACGGAGAAATTTTATACAGAAGTTTCCACGCGGGCCAATTCTCTACAGGAGAGAGAGCGAGAATTAAAGCGTTATCAGGAGCAGGAGATACAAAAGGCTTTACTATCGGCAAAAGCAGAGATTAATAACGTTATTCGCCAGTTGCAATCAGGAACAAAAACCGGTAGAGATGCCCAAAAAGCCACAGAGGAGTTAACTGCGATCGCAGAAAGGTTATTACCGAAAACGGAAAAAACTAAGGTTAATTATCGTCCGCAAGTGGGGGAAAGGGTGCGCTTGCCCAATTTGGGACAAACTGCCGAAGTTTTAGCAATTTCACCGGAATCAGAGGAGATTTCCCTGCGTTTCGGTATGATGAAGATGACCCTACCCTTAGATCAGATTGAGTCTTTGGATGGTCAAAAAGTGGAAACTGCGCCAAAACCTGCCAAAAATTTGCCCCAAACTCCCACAAAACCCCAGGAGACTCCTTTAATTCGTACTGCTAATAATACTGTCGATATTCGCGGTTCCAGGGTGGCAGAGTCAGAAACGGATATCGAACAGGCGATCACCCGCGCCACCCCATCGGGCATATTATGGATTATTCACGGTAAAGGTACGGGGAAATTGCGTCAAGGTGTTCACGATTTTTTATCCCGTCATCCCCAGATAAAACGCTTTCAATTAGCACCCCCAAATGAGGGAGGTTCGGGGGTAACTATCGCTTATTTAACTTAGGGTTTGCGGCAAAAAGTTTTTTGTCGGGTTAGGAGTCAGCCTTGAATCAGTTATCAGTTATCAGATGTGAGTTTTCAGTTCACTGTTCACTGTTTACTGATCACCGAAAATACTCCCCACTTCCCCACTTCCCCATTCCCCAGGGAGCATCTCATTTATACAAGTGAGTAATTATACTTGTCCCTCAAACTGGTTTCTAGTAAGGGTCTGCTGAAAAAGTTTTTCCTAGGGGCAGGGTGTAGGGTGTGGGGTGTGGGGTGTGGGGTGTGGGGTTTAGGGTGTAGGGTGTAGGGTGTGGGCTGTACCCTGTCCCCACTAAAAAACCTATTCAGCAGACCCTAAGTTAAATAAGCGATAGTTACCCCCGAACCGCCCTCGTTTTGGGGTGCTAATTGAAAGCGTTTTACCTGGGGATGACGGGATAAAAAATCGTGAACACCCTGACGCAATTT
>NZ_JASJFF010001044.1:0-3933 GCF_030065435.1 Microcystis sp. M53603_WE2 | reverse complement strand
TGGGAACACTAAATGATATAGCAAAACACTTACATTATGGCTCTTATGGATGTATTCACTCATTTTTCTATTGTACGCCGCGAGCGGCGGGGAATTAGACCCGAAGAGATTAAACCCACATTCCGCCCCCTAGTCGTTGAAACCAACAGTTGCTCTAGCCCTTGTGTAGTAAGACTTTTAGCGATTACTAAGAATTATGAAGTGTCACACTCTAGTCAGCGATCGCCAGCTTGCTTAATGAGAGTCTATCTCAATAATTTGGTATCAGAGCTATCAGATTTTTAGCGCTAATTGTGCATCTGCTGGGCAAACAAATTAGCCTGTAATTCAGAGCCGGCAATCGTTTTGACGATTTAGATAAAATTTTCAATGTGACACTTTAGGATGCGGAATGTGGGATAAGACATGATTCTAGTTTTATCCATCGATAAAAGTGTATGATTAAAGACATAAGAATTGATTGACATCAGGTATTAATGGTGTTAGGATATGTGAGGTGGATCACTCAGTTGTATCGCAAAACTCAAGTTTGAATTGCCCCCACGATTCCCATTTTGTCAACCTCGTCAAACAGATCAAGGAAATAAATGCACAGCTAATTGTCGCCCATCAAGCACAGCTGATCACCAGAGGTACTTGTGCTGTGAACCTGTAAATTTCCACTGACGGTGACATCGGTTTGGTCCTGGAACGCAACAACAAGTTAAGCTTCGATACTTTCTGTCTTGAATGCCTTTACTCTTTCCTAACTTATTGACCATGAGTTCAACCACTCCTATAACTACCGCCCAGTCATCACCAAAAAAACCCGTTGATGACCAGTCATCACCAAAAAAACCCGTTGATGATCAGAAGAAAGTAACTGAGAACGAGCAAATACCAAATAGTAATCAAGGAGACAGTCATGTTGATCAGTTGTTAGAGCAGGTTATCGGTGACGAAGATTTAACTCTTCTCTCCCTAGAAGAATTGGATGTGCTTTTGAATCAAGTTGATTTTTTAGAGGCAGTTGAACTTGATACTGGGGGAGGAACGATACCAAACAATGGCAATAACCAAAATTCAACTTCTACCTCAAGTCTTACCTCAAGTCCTGCCTCAAGTCCTACCTCAAGTTTTACCTCAAGTTTTACCTCAAGTTTTACCTCAAGTTTTACCTCAAGTCCTACCCGAAGTCTTACCTCAAGTTCTACCTCAAGTTCTACCTCAAGTGTCTCACGACCAGATTTAGTGGGCAGTTTTGGCACGATTAATTTGCCAAGTACGGTTAACTTCGGCGCTCAGGGAAGTGCAAAGGTAATTGTCACCAATCAAGGACAGGCGAGCGCCAGTGGTCCCAGTACTGTCAAACTGTACATTTCCACTGACGGTGAGATTGACAGTAACGATCGGTTACTCACCAGTGTCAGCACAAACTTGAACCTAAACGCCGGGCAGTCAGTCACCTTAGACTTAACGTATAACAACAATACTTCAGTCATCGCTGCGGGGGCTTACTTTCTCATTGCTCAAGTTGATGCCAATAACCAAATTCCCGAACAACTGGAAACCAATAATGTCACCAGTAAATTAGTATCGGGACTCAATACTAATGCCATCATCGACTGGAATGCGATCGCATTAAATGCGATTCAAGCCGAGGGAAAAGCAGGGCGGGGAGTTGGGCCGACAGTGGGTTCTCGCTTAATGGCCTTGGTTTCTACTGCTGTCTATGATACGGTTCAGGCCTTCAACACTTTATATCCCTCCTATGCTGTAAATGTGAGCGCACCAACAAATACCTCGTTGCAGGCGGCGGTAGTTGGTGCGGCCTATCGAGTTCTCTCTACTCAATTACCTGAACAAAATAGCTTGTTATCACAGCAAGTAACCAATTCTCTGGCGGAGATTCAGGACAGTGCCACCGCTGAAAACAGGGGTTTTAATTTTGGCATTTTAGTAGCCAATCAGAGCCTCAATTTACGCGCTAATGATGGTTCCAGCAACAATACGCCTTTCACTGCGCCGTCGGGAAACTATGTCTGGACACCAGAAACCTTAGGACCCACTGCTGGGGTAGCACTCGGTGCCAACTGGGGTGGGGTAACTCCTTGGACAATTGGCAACATTGACCAGTTTGTCTCGCAAAATCAACTTGATGTAACTCTTGATGGCCGTCCCGACAATCCTAATGATCAGGGTGCATTGTATGCCCAAGAAATTGAAGAAGTCCGGCTCTATGGTGGATTGCAAAACACTGCTCTCACGACCACTTTACGCAATGCAGACCAGGCAGAAATGGCTGTTTTCTGGGCCTATGACCGGGCTGATACCTTCCGTCCCTACGGTCACTTAAACCAAATTGCTCAAGAAATCGCCGTGCGTGAGGGCAATACCTTGCAAGAAGATGCCAGCTTATTTGCCGCATTAAATACCGCGCTGGCAGATGCGGTAATCGTCGCTTGGAAAGAGAAATACACTGAACTCCAACCTCGCCCTGATGACGTAATTGCTGGGGGATTTGCGGCTAATGACGGGATAGCTTCTACGGTGGGCGATCCCAATTGGAAACCCTTGCTGTCAGAATTAATGGGGGTTAATTCGCCACCTTTCCCGGATTATATGTCAGGGCATTCCGCCATGGGGGGAGCATTTGCTGGAGTGATGACTGAGTATTTTGGTGAAAACTATGTGTTTAGTGCTGTCTCCCAAGAACTTCCCGGTGTCGTTCGTGATTTCGATAGCTTCCATGAAGCGGGAATGGAAGATGCCATCGGCCGTATTTATGGCGGAGTTCACGTCCGGGAAGCTTGTATTGATTCTTTTGAAATGGGGTTAGCTGTTGGCGATTTTGTTTCGACAAGTGTCTTTCAGCCGATTGTCTAGTATCGTGTCGAGTTGAACGAACCTGCGTCAGTCCCCACCCTCAGCAACGCACCAGTGGGGAAGGTGCAGGGGGCGGCAATTTGAGGACTCGATGTCCGAAAAATTGCCAACTAAATTTTAATGGTAAATCCCATGCTTTAGGTGATATCGGTCGCACTTTGGAATTATCCCTGGAAAGGGTGCGACAAATTGAGTCGAAAGCGTTGCAAAAACTGCGTAGTTAGATCACCAACAGAATATCCCTACTAGAGAGTTAAATAGGGCTTGCTGAATAAATCTAAAAACCTTGTTGGATAATATCTTTAGACTTTTTGGAAATCAAAAAGTACCGGCCTTGGCAGTGATCGGGGGGAAAATTCAGGGACTTTTTCCCTGAAAATTAGGTAATTGACCACCTGAAAATCAATCGGTAAAACCCTACACCCTACACCCCACACCCCACACCCCACACCCTACCCCCAGGAAAAACTTTTTGCCGCAAACCCTAAATACTCCCTATTTTTTTAGGAGATTTTAACTGACTGAGAACAACGATTTGATGAGTTGCATTCCAGACGTTTTTGACGTTCTGCTAAAATTGTCTGTAAATTCGGTCTTCCGGTTAAGGTTAATCGCCAAGAAGCCCAAATTTCATAGATAATATCCACTAGAAACCCAATAACCGGCCATTTGGTAGCGGCATAAATCCAACCAATGTCTAAAATGTCATAGACTTGGCGAAACACTTCCACATTTTGGAGAATAGTACCATCAGCTAGTACGGCGTGGATTCGCCCCATGGCTGCCGCGAAGGAAATACCGCCATTTTCCTCTGGATTATAGTTTTCGGCGGCAATATCGACAAAAGCAACTAATCCTCTCCCAGCATCCCGTTTTTGCAGAAAATTGACCTCGCGCAAGCAGAGGGGACATTCTCCATCGTAGAGAAGTTTAATTTTCCAAGAGGGCGATCGAGTAGAATTTTCTAAGGTATCAGCAGATGGAGTCGGTAAAGATGACATGATCTTCTAGGGATTTTCTTTTCGGTGGTCGGTAATTAGTGAGGGGTTGAGAAGTGGCGAGTGAGTG
>NZ_JASJFF010000469.1:0-1713 GCF_030065435.1 Microcystis sp. M53603_WE2 | reverse complement strand
GCTAAAGTGATGGAGGAGGCGGGATTTAGCCGACATAAGGGGGAATGGTGGCATTTTTCCCTAGGGGATCAGATGTGGGCCTGGTCGCTCGATCGAGCCTACGCCATCTATGGCAGAGTGGAGGATTAAGTAGGGTTTGCGGCAAAAAGTTTCTTGTGGGGACAGGGTGTGGGGTGTAGGGTTTTACAGATTTTGAGGGGGTCAATTACCTAATTTTCAGGGGAAAAGTCCAGGGATTTTCCCCCCAATCACTTCCGTCGCCGGTACTTTTTGATTGACAAAAAGTCTAAAAGTCTTACCCAATAAGGTTTTTAGATTTATTCAGCCAACCCTAGATCAATACTGATATACTAACAAAAGAAGACTCAAAGCTTAGACCAGCTTCTGATCGATGATCGCCAAGATTTGATCAACAAAAGCTTGGTGATCAACCACTGGTTTAGAAATATAACCATCGGCCTGACTCTGCTTGAGAAAATTCTCTCGATCGCCCTCCATAGCGTGAGCGGTGACGATAATAACGGGTAAATCGGCGGTTTCGGGGTTAGCTTTGAGAATTTGGCTGATTTTAATACCATCCACCGCTTTCCCTTCATAGACACTATGGGAGAGGGAGACATCCATTAAGATCACGTCCGCTTCCTTATCCCGAGCAATACGAAGCACTTCTTCCACGTCTTCGGTCCCTTTAACCTCTAGACCACCTCGTTTGGTCAAAATTTTGGCAAAAACGCGAAAATTAATCGGGTCGTCTTCTACAATCAAAACAGTCGTCATAGGGATGCTCAGGGATAAACAAGGTTAAAACGGGCAAAATGCCTTATGATTCACAGCTAGACAGATTGAAAACGAGAGACTCATGGCCAAACAACTGGATTTCTTAGCTAGTGGTCAAATTATACCCACGGCCTTACACCAAGAGATGGAACGATCCTATCTAGAATATGCCATGAGTGTGATCGTGGGGCGAGCCTTGCCGGATGTACGCGATGGACTAAAACCAGTGCATCGTCGCATATTATACGCTATGCACGAACTGGGTTTAACTCCCGATCGCCCTTTTCGCAAATGTGCGCGGGTGGTGGGGGATGTCTTGGGTAAATATCATCCCCACGGCGATCAGTCAGTGTACGAGGCACTGGTTCGTATGGTACAGGATTTTTCCAGTCGTTACCCACTTTTATCGGGCCATGGTAACTTTGGTTCGATCGATAACGACCCCCCGGCGGCCATGCGTTATACAGAAACCCGTTTGGCCGGCATCGGTGATCAGGCGGTTTTAGGGGGAATTAGCGAAGCTATCGTTAATTTTAGCAGTAATTTTGATAATTCTCAACAGGAACCCGTTGTTTTACCCGCTCAGTTACCGATACTGATTCTTAATGGTTGTTCAGGTATTGCGGTGGGGATGGCGACTAATATTCCTCCCCATAATTTAGGGGAAGTGGTGGAAGGTTTAATCGCTTTGATTGATAATCCCGATTTAAGCGAGGAAAAGTTAGTAGAAATTATCCCCGGGCCGGATTTTCCCACGGGAGGCGAGATTTTAGATGATACCGGCATTCGGGAGGCTTATCGCACCGGTAGGGGGATTATTCCCGTGCGCGGAGTGGCGAAAACTGAAACAATTATCATTGAGGGCAAGCGCCGAAGGGAAAGGACGGCAATTGTGGTTACTGAGTTGCCTTTTCAGGTGAATAAGGCGGCATGGAT
>NZ_JASJFF010000658.1:0-3297 GCF_030065435.1 Microcystis sp. M53603_WE2 | reverse complement strand
TAGTAATTGGTGGTCATATCGAGGAATGCCCCAACATATACCAATTTATCGGCAGAAAAGTCGATAAATCCCTGAATTTTGCTCAATAATCCCTGCTGGGTCAAACCGCGCTCGCTGACAAAACCACTCATCCAACCTTTAGTCGAGTCGAAACTTTGACCGATAAAGTCTAATTTTCTGGCAGTATTTCCCCCCGGAATCAATTCTTTAATACTGCCGAAAGTGGAGTTAGATTCTAATTCTTCCGGGGTGAGAATGCTGAGGCCCGATTCCACTTTCCGGATAAAACTGCCCCCCAGGGGAATTAAACCATCCAAACAAACTAACGCCGCCATCCGCATCAGGGATTCGCCGCTATAATCTCCCAGAGAAGCGACGAAATCATCGATACTATCGCCCGGAATGCCATTAATTTGACAAAAAGCGACTAATTCTGTCACTAATTTCAAGGTTAGATCGATGGTTTGCGCTTTTTCGGGGGCAGGGGTTAATTTTTCGATTAAACCGCCCATGAGGGGAATTTTACCACCGACGACATTAGCAAGAGAGGCGGCGGCTAGGGCATTATCGGCGCTGTCGATGGTTTGGTAGAGCCAGAGCGCCCGTTGATAGCCCTGGGATTTATCATTAAACAACCAAACGGCTCGATCGCCAATCTGTTGGATCATGCTTTCGTCGGTTTCGCCGGTGACTTTGATAATCGTATTTTTAAACCCGACTAGGTTATCCCACTGTCCCGGCACGACATAATCAAGGGTTTTGAGAACTTTGACGGTGAGATTATTAGTCGGTAATTCGTCCACCAGTTCAAAAATTGGCTTACTCACGGATGTCTCCTTACTTTAATTTTGCTAGACCATCTAAATCGAACTTAGCTAACCAAGCTTGGCGATCGCTGGAAGAAAAATCTGGCTCCCGCGATAAAACCTTGACTTGATAGCGATTATTGACTAAAACGGCGCTGGCGGTTGCACCCTGTTCCACAGAGGGAAAACCTTTAATTGTGGTTTGACTGTCTTGGAATTTATTGGCCGCCGCGGGATTATTGCTGATGTCAGATATGGCTAACATAGCCAGAACTTTGCCATCTTGCTTCAGTTTTGCCTCAGCAAAGCCTTTTTTCTCCTGGGTATAGACGCGCTCGTATCCTCCCCCAGAAGGCGGGAAAAACCGATTAAAACTGCCGCCAGAGGTGGATTCTTTCACCACTGCCGCCGCCCCGCGAGCGGTACTTTCTTGTTGCGCTTGGTCAAATTGTGAGGGAGCTTTAGCACAGGAAGTTACTAGCAAAAGTACCGCCAATACCCCTGCTATCAAGATTTTGCCAAATCGAAAGTTCATAGTTATCTTAATTAAAACTTACTAATGTTTGTTTGTAGTATATCTCTCGCTTATTGCTGATTATTGTTAAGTTTTTCTAGATTCTCTCACACCAGACCGAAAAAAAACAGAAAATCAGCAAAATTCGAGTCAATAACGAAGGCAGGAGGCAGTCCCGATGAAAAAATTTTCACCCCCACAGATGAAAGAGGTTTCTTTCCCTACACCCTACACCCCACACCCCACACCCCACACCCCACACCCTGCCCCCACCGAAAAACTTTTTGCCGCAAACCCCAGCTACAGTCCCGCAATTGCCCCTCGCGCCATAGATGCGATCGCTTGTTCCGTGGCCCGGGGTAGATGATAATATTTACCCCCGGCTTTTAGGGCTAATTCTTTGGCAAAACCAGTGGAGACGAATTTTTTCTCCGTATCGATGACCAGCAGTTTAATGCCTAAAGAGCGAATTTTAGCGGCAATATCGAGCAGTTCTGCCTTAATATCGGGTTTTTCCCCCTCCGGAATCGGTTCGCCTAAAGATTTCGCCAAAGGAATATTACTTCTACCGTCGGTAATCGCCACAATCACCACTTGACCGATATCCCCCGATAAACGGGCATTCATCCCCACATGAACCGCTTGGGTTAAACCGTGGGCTAAAGGGGAACCGCCACCACAGGGCAGGGTTTCTAGACGTTTTTTCGCTAGGGTAATCGATTTGGTTGGCGGTAATAGTACATCTGCTCGCTCACCCCGGAAAGGAATCAGGGCAATCTGGTCGCGATTTTCGTAAGCTTCCGTTAACAGACGCATAACCGCACCTTTGGCCGACTGCATCCGATTCAGGGCCATGGAACCGGAGGCATCAACGACAAAGACAATTAAAGAACCGGCCTTGCGGGCCAGCCGTTTTGAGCGCAGATCCCCTTCTTCTATAATCACATGACGTTCGGGATTCCTCAAGCGACGGGCTTTTTGATAGGGGGCGGCCGCCCGGAGAGTGGCATCGACGGCGACTCTTTTCACCTTGCCCCGGGGTAACATCGGCTTAATATAACGTCCCCTATCTTCCGAGAAAATCAGGTTACGCGCCCCCGATTTCCCCTGACGCTGGGCCATCTGGGCAAAATACAGCACACTGGGATCCAGTAAAACCCCTTCTGGGTCAAAAACAAATTCTTCTGGCAGATTATCCGGCTGTTCCGGTTCTTTTTCCTCCTCTTTCTCCTCCTCTTTTTCTTCCTGTTCCTGCTGGTTTTCGTCTTGGGGCGGTTCCGGTGGTGGTGGCGGCGGTGGGGGCTGTTGTTCCTGTTCCGGAGGTGGTGGCGTAATCAGCGATCGAGGTACAATAACTAATTCGACGGCTCTTTTTAAGTCATCGGCACTGACTACATCCCGACCTTCTAAAGCGGCGGCCGCCTTGGCTACTCTCACGGCAAAAATCTCGGCGCGATGACCTTCTACCCTACCGCGCACCGCTTCCTCCACTAGATAACTAATTTGTTCGGGTTTAATTTTTACCTCTTTTAACCATTCCCTCGCTAGGATAATTTCGGTTTTTATATCATCGATTTCTTGGGCATATTGGGCGATAAAAGCGGTGGGAGAAACAGCATACTCGATCGCCTGATTGACGGCGGTGACTCGTTGGTCTAAACTGAGAACACCATCGGCGGAAAGAGCAATGGCAATTCTATCTAATAAATGGGTTCGTAAATCCCCTTCTTCTGGGTTATAAGTAGCGATCAGGATTGGTTTACAGGGATGTTGAAAACTGATGCCTTCCCGTTCGATTTGGTTACGTCCTTCGCTTAAAACTGTTAGTAATTGGTTAGCAATTTGGTCATCGAGTAGATTAATTTCATCGACGTAGAGAATTCCCCGATGGGCGCTGGCTAATAAACCGGGTTGAAAGACTGGTTCCCCCTGTTTCACCGATTCTTCCACATCGACGGAACCCAATAAACGATCCTC
>NZ_JASJFF010000909.1:0-5109 GCF_030065435.1 Microcystis sp. M53603_WE2 | reverse complement strand
TTTTTGGCTACCATAGAGGATATAGATAAATTGGCGAGGTAGTTAACAATGTTTGGCAAACCAGCGAAGGAACCGAACCCACCGGAGGTAAAAGACCTACAGGAAGTGATGTTTTCAATTAAGCAAAATCTCGAACCGGATCAGGATAAAGCTGATATTAATCTTGTTGATCCTCCCACTCCAGAGATAGTTACTGTAGTTGAAAATATTAGTAAAATTCTCTCTCCCTATTTTATCGTTTTGGTGGGTTTATTTCTCTATGATCGGAATAGTTTTATCGGTTTTTTGTTAGTCTTTACGGGAGTTTTAGCGATTTTTGGAGTTTCCCTCAAGGATATTAATAAACTCGTTGAAGAAGGGAAAAAGTTTTTCCAATCTAAGTAGTTTTATCCTCTGGATATGGTGATAACTGATAACTGATAACTGATAACTGATAACTGATATAAGATTATGTCTTTAGTTGCATCTTTACTCGATCGAGTATCTCCTCAGAGTTTACAACAATTGCGAGCCAGCGATCGAGCTTGGCAAGCTTTGCGTTTAGAAAATCCAGTTATTCCTACGGTAATTAATCAAAGTCAAGAATCTTTAGGAGAGACGGATTTTGATCTAGTGATTGCGGGGGGAACCCTGGGAATTTTTATCGGGGCTGCTTTGCAAACTAGGGGCTGGCGTGTGGCATTATTAGAAAGAGGTATTCTGCGCGGTCGTGAGCAGGAGTGGAATATTTCACGTTTAGAATTAAGCAGTTTTTTAGAGTTAGATTTATTGACCGAAGCTGAATTAAATCAAGCGATAGCGACGGAATATAATCCTGGGAGGGTGGGATTTTATCAAGGTTATGAGCTTTGGGTCAGAGATATTTTAAATATCGGTGTTGATCCGGTTTATTTGCTAGAGACTTTAAAAAATAAGTTTTTGCAAGCGGGAGGAAAGTTATTAGAAAATTCGTGGTTTAGCGGGGCGATTGTTCATCCAGATGGAGTAATGGTTAAAACGGGAGAAGTGACTTTAAAAACCCGTTTATTAATCGATGCCATGGGTCATTTTTCAGCAATTGCAAAACAGGCAAGAAAAGGAGAAAAACCCGATGGAGTTTGTTTAGTGGTGGGTAGTTGCGGTCAGGGTTTTCCCAGTAATGAAACTGGTGATTTGATTTATTCTTTTACCCCAATCTTGCACCAATGTCAATACTTTTGGGAAGCATTTCCCGCTAGGGATGGTCGGACAACTTATTTATTTACCTATCTTGATACCCATCCCGATCGCTTTAGTTTAGAATTTTTGATGGAGGAGTATTTAAGATTACTGCCAGAGTATCAAAAGGTAGATTTAGAAGCGGTAAAATTTCAGCGTTTTCTAGCGGGTTTTTTCCCTGCCTATCGTCAAAGTCCTTTAAAAATGCCCTGGTCAAGAATTCTGGCAGTGGGAGATAGTAGCGGTAGTCAATCTCCGGTAAGTTTTGGTGGTTTTGGGGCAATGGTTAGGCATTTAAAAAGGCTAACTTTCGGCATCGAGGAAGCTTTACAAATCGATGCTTTAAACCGAGAAGATTTAGCCCTTTTACAACCCTATCAACCGAATATATCGGTAACGTGGCTATTTCAAAAAACCATGAGTGTCCAGATATATGCTAACCCTAATCCCAATCAAATTAATGACTTAATGAGTGGAGTTTTTCGGGTAATGGACAAGTTGGGAGATGAGGTATTAAAACCGTTTTTACAGGATGTGGTGCAGTTTTCTTCCCTCTCAAAAACTTTGCCTTTGGTTAATCCTCAATTAGTTTTACCGATGATTCCGCAAGTGGGTATCAGTCCTTTTATCGATTGGACGGGACATTATTTTAATTTAGCTTTGTATAGTGGTTTATATCCCTTGGCAGCCACCTTAAAACCTGTTTTAGAAAAGTTACCCGACAAGCAAAAATATCTTTACCATCGTTATTTAGACAGTTGGAAATATGGCTCCGGGGGAGATTTTATCAGTAAACAGTAAACTGATAACTGATAACTGATAACTGATTTAATCTTTATCTTGAAAAAATTGTTGATCGAGATAATTAACTTTAGCATAGGGTTCTAAAGCGGAGAGAATTTGTCTGCCATAACTGCGGGCATTGACACGATTATCGAGGACAGCCACACAACCTTGACACTCCCGGAGAGACTGGACAGATTGCTGAATTTCCCTCACCGCTGTGGGTAAAAGATAGGCACGAAACCAGTCGAGATGTTGTCGTTTGTAGTAAGCAATTTTGCCAGCAACGAGAGGATTTTCGGGGGATGGTAAGGGTAAAGTAGCGATAATTAATAAACTGGGAGTCGGAAATTTTTCTTGATGGGTTTGCCAGAATTGCCAACCACAAACCAGAATAGTATTATTATTAATCTCAGTTTTTTCCACTTGCACTCGCGAACCGTAATCGGCTGCGATTTGGGTAGCAATTTGTGCCTTGAGGGGAACATCTTCAATGAGGATTACTATCGGTTGTTCACTGGTATGATTAGCACTAACTAATTCCCGCACTTGCTTTAATAACATCGGTTGAAATTCGGGAGTATTGGGGGCGCTGATGCGATCAGGTAGATATAAATGAATATATTCACTTTCGCGATCAGCTGCAAACTTTAGAGTTAAAATTTCTCCGATACCCTGATTTTGACGGTATAAATTAGCGGATTTTTCGCTATCTAAAAAACTGCCGATTAAAACAAAGGGTTGCTGCTGCCAAATCGGTTTGAAAAAACTAGCCACCTCCAAAGGACTGATTTTTAGGGTAAATTCTCCTCGCTCTCGATCTACTGATGTCCAGAGGAGATAATTATGCTCGGGGATTTTTGCGGCTAAAAGTTGCCAAGCAGAATCAGTGGCTAAGTCTTGATGCAAGCGTTGCAGGAGAGCAATTATATATTCTTTTTCTTTGGCATCAATAAGATAGCAATTATAGGGATTAATTGGATGACCAAGAATACTTTGGCCAAGTTGTGCTTTAATTAAGTCTATAATCTCTCTATGCTGGGGATATGCTGACCCTAAAGCGAACCATTGTTCGGGAGTAATGGTGACGGTGAGATGATCTACTAGACAAGTTTCTAAATCTTCGGCTCGATCGATTATCGTGGGGATATTCTGGGGAAAATGACCGAGATTGTCCAATTTATCCTCTAACCATTGTTGGGGTGTGGTGAGGAGTAAACCGGTAAAATTAGCGGGAAAGCGATCACTTTTGAGGATATCTCGCTGAGTTTGTAACCATGCTTGCAGATGGGGGATTTCCACTTCTAACAGTAGGTTGACTTCTGACTCCGGGGCAACAATTAGAACAGGTGTATCAGCTAAAAGAGCTGGGGTGAGATAACTGAGACAATAACGGGTGAGAGTAGTTCCAGTTTGTATGAGAGAGGAACGTTTTAGGCGTAAAGCTCTAGCCACCAGTCGCCCCATAGTGAGATGATGAGACCAATAAAAGCGCCCTTGTTCCCGTAAAAAAGCGCGTAGGGAAGAATGAACCGCTGCTTCTAATAAAACCATCTCATCTCAGTTATTGGTTATCAGTGATCGATCATAGCCTTGATTTTGCCACTGATTGCACTCCGAGACTCTCTTACGGTGATTTAGGTTGAAGTTCAAATTCCATCTTGGAACGATAAAAACCTAGAACTAGGTAAATGTGATTTTGCGGTAAAAAAAGCGATAAAAAACCACAATCGAAAATTTTATCAATTTTTACCGCAATTTACAGCCTTAAATTGTCAGGTTTATTTTCTGTTAGGATTTTTTACCACGACGAGATATTAAGGCTCCGATAGCACCGATACCAAAAATGCCCAGTGTCATGGATGGCTCGGGGACGGGAGTGGCAGTGATCTTAAATCCACTGGTGATAAACATTCCGAAAACGTTATCATCATTGGTTGGGTTCACTGTTTTTAAGCGCAGGAAGGTATCTCCATGCGAGATAAAAGCGTCAGGATTAGCACTATTGCCAAGAGCGAGATTATAGTATTCATCATCGATTCGCGGCCCATCCAAGGGGTCATCTAATGGGCCGGGGTTAGTAGGACTGTCACCTATCCCCCCAACAGTTATTAAGCCTCCGTCGGCTCCTTCGCCATCATCCTGTCCTCCTGCGCTACTGGTTAATCGTCGATTATTGGTCGAATTAGTGGTTACGTCAATCTCAGTGGCTTGCCCACTTGGTTGACGGCTATAACTAGAGGCAAGTGAAACCAGAAAATCTCCCCCAGTGTAAGGACTGGCAAAATCAAACTGGCTCGTGTCTCCCCCGGTGGACAGTTCCCCGTCTAAAATAACCGAGGTAAAACCTTGGGTAGAAGAATTGCTGTAGGCAACGACAAGAACCGCACCATCGTTATCGCCATTCTCAACGATACTAAAGTCTTGTAATCCTCCCGTAAAAGAAGAAGCGATGATACTGGTGACATCCCAACGGGCGGTGGTGGCTGGGTTTTGATTGGGACCAAGAATAGTTGCTGAACCCAAGGAAAGTGTACTCCCATTAAAAGTTACTCCGTAAACTGGACTCATATCCCAGACGGAAGTGGCATAGAGATAAGCCCTCTGAATAGTAGAACCTGTGGGTATATTGGCTTGAATAACTCCACTATTAGTTGTACTACCGAAGCCGTCAATAGAAAGGGCAGCGTCGGGAATGACATTTTGTGGTATCAAACCAGCGGAAGCAGGGGCAATGTTTAGGCAAAGTCCAACAGTAATCCCCAGGGGGAGCAATGAATAAGTAAGTTTTTTCATGATGAGCAACTGGCAACAACTTTCAGATTATAGCGTTTATCATGAAGATGAAGTATGGCGGTATTTGTCATCATCTCTGGACGATCAGATAATATTCCGACGTTCCGCCGTTCCGTCGTTCTCTAAAACCAGAAACTTCGTATCTCACTGTTAAGATAACTGCTAATAGACTGCATATCTATTCATAATTTGTGGTTCTTCGTTACTTGGTATGGTTCGATAGGGGGGCATAAATCGACTAAATCCTTATCTGGCAAGAGACTTAATTGATTAGTTCGCTCTAGAGCAAAAACAATTGACAAAAATCGCTAAATGCTTTTCTATATAAGGGTT
>NZ_JASJFF010001128.1:0-1408 GCF_030065435.1 Microcystis sp. M53603_WE2 | reverse complement strand
TTAAGCTCAACATATCTTTCAAAAGTTCGCGTTCACTTCTCATTTTACCTGACAGTGATCGCTTTTACTTTTGATATTCTGATGGGAGAATGAAACAGCCCTAGGGGCAAGGGGGGGGTACAAAGTTTGCTTGAATTGAAACGTTAGCTTCAAATACTGCTTTGTCTATTTCCCGTAAAGATTTTACATCACGAGCAGGGGGAAACTAGAACTATTGAGTAGAACCCCATATCTTTAATTGTCAAGGTGCAGATAGCGTAGTGGTTAGACTACATGGGTTTTTAAAGCGGTTGATTACCCTATCCGCTCTACTTACATGGTAGCTATTTGGCCTGAGTAGGTCAAGACCCTTACAAGAAGAAGTTATTCGAGATTTTGTCAGGAGACTGGACGCTTATTTTTAATCGTGCTTCGTGTCACTGAGCCTTTACGTTGAGCCTTTACATTGAGCCTGTCGAAATGTGTCGAAGTGCTGTTTTATATTGGCGCTTGGTTTCATCCCGTCGCTTTTAGGGACGGGATGAAACCCCGACATTTGAGATAAAATTTATAATCGGAATCCCTTGGATATTCCCTAGACCAGAGCGATTAACGAAAACTATCAAAAAATGGTACAAGATCAAAAACCCACGGTGATCATTACTGGGACAACTTCTGGAGTCGGTCTCTACGCCGCTAAATCCCTTGCTCAAAGAGGTTGGTTTGTGGTTATGGCCTGTCGGGATATCCCGAAAATGGAACAGGCGGCCAAGGAATTGAACATTCCCCGGGATAACTACTGTATGGAATTTATCGACCTCGGTTCCCTCGATAGCGTCCGGCGCTTCGTTAAAAATTTCCGGGCCTTGGGCAGACCCCTAACCGCTTTAGTCTGCAATGCCGCTATCTATCTGCCTTTGCTCAAAGAACCCTTAAGAAGTCCCGACGGTTATGAATTGAGCATGGCCACCAATCATTTAGGTCATTTCCTGTTGTCAAATTTGCTCTTGGAAGATCTAAAAAATTCTCCCTCTCCCGACCGCCGTTTAGTCATTCTCGGCACTGTCACCCATAATCCCGATGAATTAGGCGGTAAAATTCCTCCTCGTCCCGATTTGGGCGATTTGGACGGGTTTGCCAAGGGTTTCAAAGAGCCGATTACTATGGCCGACGGCAAAAAATTTGAATCGGTCAAAGCCTACAAAGATAGTAAGGTGTGTAATGTTCTCACCATGCGGGAACTGCACAAACGCTATCACCAATCGACCGGAATCACTTTTACTTCCCTCTATCCGGGTTGTGTGGCCGATACACCCCTTTTCCGCAACCATTACCCCTTTTTCCAGCAGTTTTTCCCCTGGTTCCAGAAAAATATCACCGGTGGCTATGTTTCCCAAGAATTAGCCGGGGAAAGAGTCGCTATGGTGGT
>NZ_JASJFF010000384.1:0-3840 GCF_030065435.1 Microcystis sp. M53603_WE2 | reverse complement strand
CCATTATTTCCTGTCATATCATTTACTAATTGCAGGGCAAAAGGTTGGGCCACTTCCATAAAGTTAAATTCGGGATCGAGTCCTTTGCCTACCCCTTCCAGGGTAGAAAATGCCCGCATGACAAAGGTAAAGGTAGCGGGAAAGCGAAAAGGCTGATCGTAGGCGATTTCATAGAGATCATCGCTGATAGCGGCCACGGATTGCTCCTCAAAGGGTTTATCCATGAAGTTATCGAGCATATACTGGATCGATCGCCGCACTGCTCCCATATCACCATTAGCAGTTAATGCTCCTAAATCGACCAGAGAAGTGACCACGCGATCGGCATCTTTTTGGGCAATTCCCAAGAGAGTTTGCATTAATTTTTCGCGCACGTTGGTTTTGATTTGTCCCATCATGCCGAAATCGTAGAAAATTAAGGAGCCATCACTATCAACGGCGATATTGCCAGGGT
This sequence comes from Microcystis sp. M53603_WE2, assembly GCF_030065435.1. Taxonomy (NCBI): domain Bacteria; kingdom Bacillati; phylum Cyanobacteriota; class Cyanophyceae; order Chroococcales; family Microcystaceae; genus Microcystis; species Microcystis sp. M53603_WE2. The sequence goes on along the minus strand of NZ_JASJFF010000384.1, from coordinate 3,386 downwards.
GAGGATCCGCGTGAAAAAAGCCGTTATTGAGCAGTTGAATTAGATAGGCTTTTGCCCCCAGTTTAGCCAACAATTTGCGATCGAGTCCAGCCGCTTCTAGGGCCTCATAATGACTGATTTTGATGCCAGGGAGGTATTCTAGGGTTAAAACCCGGGGAGAGGTGTAGCGCCAATAGACTTTTGGCACTTTCACCCAATCTTCCCCGCGAAAATTACGGCGAAAAGTGTCAGCGTTACGACCTTCGTTAAGATAATCGGTTTCTTCCCAGAGAATTTTACAGCATTCTTCATAAATACCCGTCCAATCGCGACCTTTACCCCATTTGGGATGATTTTGGAAATATTGGGCGATTTTTTTTAGGATGGTCAGATCGATACTAAATAATTTTTTCAATCCGGGCCGTTGGACTTTGACCACCACATCTTCCCCGCTCTTCAGTTGGGCCCGGTGAACTTGTCCTAAACTAGCGGCTGCTAGGGGGATGGGATCGAAGCTTTTAAAGAGTTGATTGAGGGGTTTACCGAGGGATACCTCGATAATTTTGCTGGCCTGTTCGTAGGTAAATGCGGGAACCTGATCCTGTAGTTTCGAGAGTTCTTCCACATATTCGAGGGGAAAAAGATCGGCCCGGGTGGAGAACAGTTGACCGACTTTAATAAAAGTTGGACCCAATTCTAGCATGGTTTCCCGAATCCAAGCGGCTTGTTTTCTGCGTCTGCTGGCGAGTTTTTCCTGGCTATAGCCACCGTTATAGCTCCATTTTTTACCGTTGAGCCAGAATTGATAAAGTACAGTCAGAACGAATCGCCAAATATCTAGACGACGACGATTGATGGAATAGTTTTCTCGATTCCAACGATAGCTATTTTTGGCGACTTGGAGGGCCGGCATTGCTGGGTTTAACTCTAGGGTAACGGGGACGGGTAGAAGGGCTGACACGCAATTTTTGGGGCTTTAAAGCGACTAAAAGAGGGTTTTTGGTTAATTCTGGTAGTTTTTGAGTTCCGAGCGCAATTGGGCGATTTCGGCCCGCATTTCGTCGATGTTTTCCTGCACATCGGCACTGGAGGAACCACTGGAGTCTGTCTCAGTATATACTCCCTTTTCCATGGCTCGATCGGCTCTCATTTGCACTTCTTCGACGAATTGCCGCAGGTTTTCCCGTTGTTCGGCATCAAATTTGCCTAATTCGCTTAAAGCGTTGGTGAACGCATCTTCTAGCTGTTCACTGACCACTTCAGCGATCGCTCGTCCGAGGAAAAAGGCGTGAATAACGGGGTTAGTCATAATCTTAAATGGATGTTTTCGCTTGCTGGGTTTTGTGAACGGGAAAGGCGATAATAAATTCCCTAACTACTAGGTTAGGCGACAGAACCAGAAAAGGCAAATCGTTTTTCTGAAAAGGGAGGTTAGACCAAATCCGTTTTCAATAGTGTGATTAACTCTCAAGTTATGAATTGTTTCTCCCTTCTCCCCACACCCTACACCCTACACCCTACACCCTACACCCCACTCTCCTATGCCTTTTAAACAGGATTTAGTATGAGACTGGGAGGTTAATCGACAAAATTAGGGGAAAGAAAGGGTGCTAAGGAAGCAGAATCCGGTTCGATCGCGTCGAGAATTATCGCTGAAATCAACCCGATTAGCGAAATAATAGTGTCATCAACAATATCAGTCTCTGGAGAGTTAAGATGCTCAGAAAACGTTTATTAATCCCCTTAATATTATCCCTAGTCACTTTTGGTTTAGTGGTGGCCTGTAATTCCAGCACTCCCACCAGTCAAACTAACCCCAGTCCCGCAGAAAACGCCGCCACTGCTGCTATTCCCATCGGTGCAGCCTTAGCTCAAACCAGCAATCTCGCCCTATTGGGACAGGAACAGGTGATCGGTGTCAAGATGGCTGAAACATATTTTAATAAAAAGGGCGGAGTCAATGGAACACCGATTAAAGTTATTATCCAGGATGTGACCGGGGATGAACCGGGAGCGATCAACGCCATCAATACCCTCATCACCAAAGATAAGGTGGTGGGTATTCTCGGTCCGTCCCTGTCCCAACAAGCTTTTGCCGCTAGTCCGATCGCCGATCGAGCCAAAGTTCCCATTCTCGGCCCCTCTAACACGGCTAAAGGTATCCCCCAGATCGGTGAATATGTGGGTAGGGTGTCCGCTCCTGTGGCTGTGGTCGCTCCCAATGCGGTTAAAACCGCTTTAAAAATCGATCCCAAGATTAAAAAAGTGGCTGTCTTTTTTGCCCAAAATGATGCTTTTAGTAAATCGGAAACGGAAACTTTTCAAGAAACCCTGAAGAGTTTAAATCTTGATATTGTCACCGTGCAGAAATTCCAAACCACCGATACAGATTTTCAAAACCAAGCCACCGCCGCTATTAATATTAAACCGGATTTAGTGGTTATTTCTGGTTTGGTTGCTGACGGGGGCAATTTGGTCAAACAGTTGCGACAATTAGGCTATCAGGGATTAATTATTGGTGGCAATGGTTTAAATACTTCTAATATTTTCCCAGTTTGTCAAGCTCAATGTGATGGCATTATCATTGCTCAAGCTTATAATCCGGAATTAGATAATCCTATTAATCGGGATTTTGTCGCCGCTTATACAGCAGAAAATAAAAAAGCACCGCCCCAATTTACTGCTCAAGCTTTTACGGGAATTCAAGTTTTTGTCGAGGCCTTAAAACGAGTAGATGATAAAAATAAACTCAGTACACTTTCCCTCGAACAAATTCGCCAACAATTAAATCAGGAAATTTTAGCGGGTAAGTATGTCACTGTCCTGGGAGATATTGCTTTTACTCCCGAAGGGGAAATCATTCAGGATAAATTCTCCGTGGCACAAATTAAAATGGATGCCGATGGTAAAAATGGTAAATTTACTTTTGTGAAAAATTAATCAGTAAGGGGTTCTTCTCATTTCCACCTCGTTGCAAGGGTATCCCTTGCAACGCACTTCCAGAACGTAGGTTGGGTTGAAGCATGAAACCCAACGTCCGATCATGTTGCGCCACCGCTAACCCATCCTACAAATAATTGTGCCTCCCTACTTACCTCGTTGCAAGCATCTCCCTTGCAACGCACTTCCAGAGGTTCTAGTTCTTGTATAACCCATCAGGGAAGGGAGGAATATCCTCCCTTTTCTCGTGCCAATGTAGAACCTTGGCAGGAGAGAAGAAACCCACATTCCGCACCCTCAACTGTCACATAAGCTGTCCCCCTCCAGAGACTTGAGTAAAAATACTTAGCTGGTGAAGGTTTTCTCGGTGGCCGTTAGGGGGAGCTTGAGACCCCTAATTAGGGTCTGCTGAAAAAGTTTTTCGTGGGGACAGGGTGTGGGGTGTGGGGTGTGGGGTGTAGGGTTTT
>NZ_JASJFF010000629.1:0-7223 GCF_030065435.1 Microcystis sp. M53603_WE2 | reverse complement strand
GGTTTTAAACCGTTTCTACCAAGGGACGGGTTAACTTATCCAACTGTTGGGTTAACAGACTCAGGAATAAACCCACATCGGTGACGATACCCACGGATTCTACGGAACCTCGATCGCTTAATTTTGTCACCACGGCCGGGTTAATATCAACACAGACCATTTTTACCCCCGCCGGTGTCATATTGCCCACACCGATGGAATGGAGCATACTAGAGAGCATGAGAATCATGTCTGCACCTTGAATTAAGCGGGAATATTCTTCCTGTGCTTTAATTAAATCCATCTCCGTATCCGGAAGCGGACCATCATCGCGAATTGAACCAGCTAGACTGAAGGGGACATTATTCTTGACGCATTCATACATTACGCCTTTTGTCAATACCCCGGCCGATACAGCTTTGGCGATGCTGCCGTGGCGACGGATGAGGTTGATAATCTTGAGGTGGTGACGATGGCCACCGCGCACGGGGATGCCTTTCTGCATATCTACCCCTAAAGAAGTACCCATGATCGCCTGTTCCATGTCGTGAACTGCGATCGCATTTCCCCCCAGTAAAGCGTGAACGTAACCATCGCGGATTAAACGGGAGAGATGTTGCGCTCCTCCAGTGTGAATGACCACCGGACCTGCCGTTACTACCACTTTACCGCCCTGGTCGCGAATTTTACGCATTTCCCAGGCAATCTGCTCCACGGTTAACTCGACTCGGCGCTCGCTGGAAACCCCCGCACCCATAAAGGTAAATTCCTGAGTGCTGTTGCGTTGTTCCCTGGATTCCGCCTGTCGGATAGTACGGATGCCCTCAACTCCCACCATAACGCGATCGCCAGCTTTTAAATCCCGCAGGAGAGTACATTTCGCCGTTTTGCCTTCCGGACTTTCAGTGACGACGATGGCTGCATCCATGCGTTGATTTTCCACCCGCACCCATTCACAGTTAACCCGCACTTCCGTGGGATAGATGGTGCTGACATAAAAATCATCGGGAGCGACCCCATCTTGTGCCACCACTGCGGTATTGACATCACAGATTTCTTGAGGACGAGCGGCCGCACCGAGGTCGATCAATTGTACCATGATCTCCTCCATTACCTCGTGAGAGGGTGCAGAAACGCGCACTTCGGCCGAGGAGGTACTTTGGCGCTCAATCCCTAAGGTGAAGTTTAAAACCTTGAAGCTGCCCCCATTTCCCACCACAACATCGAGAGCTTTATTCATAATTCCCGCGTCGAGCAGATGACCTTCTAGCTGGAGAATGCGACTTTCAATGGTGACATTAGCGTGATGGTCTGGAATTAAGGGTTCGGTGGTACGCAGGGTTAAACATTTAGCGGCTCCTCCTGCTTTTAAGAACTCTGTCAGGGGAGTTTGTACCACTTCAAACCCTTTTGACACTAACTTATGTTGTAAATCGTCACTAATTTTATTCATGACGATTACTTCACCGATATTCACTGCATTACAAGCAAAGTTAACCGCATCGGCTTCTTCAACGATAATGCGTTTTTCTTCGGGAATTTTTAACTCAATTAACCGATTAGAATAGGCATCAAAAGCATCGGGATAGTAGAGGAGATAACCGCCACTGAGGGGACAAAAACAGGTATCAAGGTGATAAAAACGTTCATCGATTAAACGTAGGGATAAAACCTCGATATCGAGCCATTTAGCGATTAAAGGGTGGGAATCTAACTCGGTTCTGAAGCCATATCCTGCCCATAACCAACGTCCTTCCCGATCTAATAATGCGTCTCCTGCACCTTCAAAGGGTAAATCTTTGGGCAGTTCGTGAACCGTAAAACCGTTATCTTCAAACCACTGCTTAAAATAGGGTTCTTCTCCCTGTCTTTCTTTGTGTAAAAAGCGACTGAGAACGACAGTTTTTTCCAGAACTAAACCTGCATTAGCGGTAAAAACCATGTCAGGCCAGCCTTTTTCTGGTGTGACTAAATCCACGAGCGCCCGATCTTTGAGAACATGATAAAGCTGCTGCCATTGTTGCCTAGCTTTTTCCTGGGAAGATTTGTGAATGTTGCCCTCCATCCAAGGATTAATCACATAATCCACATCGTAATGATCGGGAGAACACATCAAAAAGCGAATAGTTTCAGTCATATTTTTTGACAATGAATATTCAGTATAAGTAGTCTGGAGATAAGTTTAGACCAATCTTCCATTATACTCTACTTTGCGTCGAAACATCACAGACTTAAGATTAGGACAATTCCTGCGCCACAAGCTAAAAACAGCCTGATTTTAGCCGATAACTGACGGCGAAGCTGTTAAGTATTTAAATTGCTTGTGGAGATGAGGCAAGAGGCAACCCCCCCCGATGTCGGGGGGTAGGGGGGGGTGGGGGAGATTCAGCTGCTCTAAGGATAGGCGGTTAAAATGGGTCTTAGCTTAGAAGCTTAAATCATTGTAAATCCTGATGTTTAAATAACCCCATAAATTTCGATTTGCGTCCGTGTTCCTTAATTAAATTTTCTCGATAGGTTTGCCATTCTTCCCGTCTTCCCGACATATAAAAGGCATTACGAGCTTTTTTTAGCCATTTAATCGCTTCTTCGTAGCGATCAGCCTTTTTTTCGTCGAGTATCTTTTCCGCAGGAGGACGTGCGCGATCGATCACCCAGTTAGGATCGACGGTAGCAGCCGCATCCATTATCCGCCAAATTAGGTGAGACTGCACATAGGAATTATCAGAAACGACTTTAATTGCATCTCTAACTAAATTTTCGTGGAGAAATATATCAATTTTAGCCTCTGTGGAACGTCCACCGCTAAACTCGCGCAAGTAATCTAACAAGTCTAATTTTAAATCGGGCCAATCTTCCCCCGCTAAAGACTCAATTTTTTGGTAATGGGAAAAGGAAGGTTGGTCTTGAAATGCCTTAATTCTAGCGGCCAAAGCTGTATCTATATCCCCTAAAGATTGCGCTAGTTCACTTGTCCAGAGAGCTAATTGATAATAATAATTTCCTGGGAAATTTAGACCACTTCGGGCAATTATTAGGGCGGATTCTGGTGCGGATTCATCCCGTAAAGCTTTGGCAAAAAAGAAGGCTTCATCGTTTTTAGTTATCATGTTTTTTGCCGCTGCCATCGCTTCGTCAATGCGATCAAGATAGACTAACTTAGTTAGGTATTCTACCACTTGTCCTGAAGCTAAAGCTAGATTCAAATATTCCTGATCTTTTTCCTGTTTCTCGAAAATTTCTAAGCGAATAGAAGTTAATGTTTGGGCATAATCGGGGATATTATCTGACCACATTTCTGAAAAATTAGCCGATTCTCCCCGTAAAATCTTCTCTAAAACTGGATCGTCCCATCCCTGTTGTAAGGCCGCTAAACTCATCTCAAAATCGGCACTCCATTCATGCTGCCATTGCTCCATTTTTTCCCTTAAATCTTGCTTTTCTTGGGGATTAAATTCTTTACTTAAAATTGCCCCAGTTAAAACTCGATCGATTCTGGCACTTAAATCATCATTGACAGCACCGTAATCTTCTAAATTATCCCATTCCTCGATACAGGCGCTAATAATTGCTTCTAAAATAGCGATCGCATTATCCGGTTCTCCCTTTTGATAATAATCTTGGGACTCATCCACTAGGGCATAAATTTCATTAGAAATTGGATCTTCTTCGTAGTAATCTTCTTCGATCGCTCGCAGGGATTGCCGCAGTTCATTACGGACAGTATTACGATAAGCTTTGACATTAATAGTTATCTTCCCTCCCGCTTTATTAACTGGGGTAGCTGGCAATAAAAACTTATCAATTGTCTCGATAATTTCTGGGTGTTTAGCCACTAAATGATTAAGTAATTTTCTTAATTTACTTTCATCGATTGGTGTCAATAACTCCTCTAGGGAGGCTTTTTTAATAATTAATTCTGGTTGACGAGAACAGGTTAATAAAACCGCCACAATATGCTTACACCAACCCTCGTAATCGTAGGGACAGGAACAGGAGACATTCTCAAGATTATCTTGGTTAAAATCCATGGCAACTCGATAGGGTTTAACCTCACTACCATTCACTAAAGCTTGCAGATTTTGCCCCCGTTGCCAAAGAGAAATAACTGCACCGCTATCGTAATAATATTGACCGCGCTGATAGGAAGCATTGGTGCTATTTTGCCGGATAATTTTTTCATTGATAGGAGGAATAGTCATAGTCAGAAAAGGAGAGGATTGGGTGATAAAATCTTGTCTGTGTCAAGAAAACTGCCAGCACCGAGACAGACCACTGCATCAGCAACCGAGTCAACTTATCTTCAGTTTAGCCTAAATGTGCTATAGTAAAGACAGTATGGAAATTAAAAACATTCCTCTGTCCCAAATTCGTCGTCCTTTACCGCGACAAACCGATCCCGAAAAAGTTAATCAGTTGATGCAATCGATCGCTGAGGAGGGATTACGAGAACCGATCGATGTTTTGGAGGTGGATGGTCAATACTACGGTTTTTCCGGTTGCCATCGCTTTGCAGCTCATCAGCGTCTCGGTAAAGAAACAATTCTCTGTCGAGTTCGTCGCGCTCCTAAATCCGTTTTAGCTAAACACATCGCTTAAGCTGAGAAGTCCCATGAATGAGTCCTTATATAAATATCATCGGCAAAAATTAGAGCAGTTAATGGCAGAAATTGGCTGTAAAAATCTGGAAGAATTGAGTCGGTTATCGGGTCTATCTTCTTGGCAATTGCAGAGAGTTCGCCATGGTTTAATCGCCAAATTATCCTCTGAATCTTTGGTGAAATTAGCTAATGCGCTGCAGCTGCCAGTTAGCGATCTTCTCGCTCATTTTCAAATCCCGACGATGGGGACAGAGGATCGTTCAGGGGAATCAAAAATTCTCGAACAAGAGTATCAGAATTTACAGCAAAAATTAGACAAGCAAAAAGACGAATTAGCCGCAGAATTTCAACGTCAAAGCATCGAAGCGATCGAATCTTGGTTAGTTCAATGGCCCACGGCCGAGGCCGTTGCCCGCAAAAATCCCGACCTAGCAGCCGTCAAAATCCTCTCCCTAGTTAAACCGATTATGCAGTTACTGGAGCGCTGGGGAGTGCAACCAATTGACAGTGTCGGTGATCATGTTAGTTATGATCCGCAAATCCATCAATTGATCGATGGTCAAGCAGCAATCGGTACACCCGTTCTAGTTCGTTATCGGGGCTATCGTCATGGGGAAAAACTACTTTATCGTGCTAGAGTGAGTTTAATTAAAGTAGAAATGCCGGAAATTCAACCAGCAGAAACAGAAAATGTCACCGCTTAAAGTGATAATTCTTCCAGAGCTTTAGTGCTGTGAAAAATTCCCCCGTGGTCTGCTTTTATCGAAAAAATCGGGTCTAAAACCTCGCCTTAAGACGAAAAGTTTTTGGAGCGGGACATAAATCCCCATTACAAAACTAATGGCGGCTTGATAAACGCCCTCTGAACGGTTAAGATGATATATGATTCGGAGGGAAAAATATGTCAACGCCCTACGATAACTGTTTTGACCACATTACTGATCGTCCAACGAAATTCTGTTCGCCAGCAATGGTTACAGATGGTTTGCGGAGGTTTATTTGTTGCCGATGTTAGGATACTACTATTAGCGACGCTTAAGCGAAACCCAACCACACCAATATCGTCAAGAATGTTGGGTTTCGCTCAAACCATTGAATTGAGCAGTTTTCTCCTAAGGATTAAATCGCTCAACCCAACCTACAAGCTGAAGAATAATAATTCAATTTGTATTTGTGCTACTTTGAAAATATGAAAGCAACGATCCGAAACGTTAAAATTAGCGAAATCCCCACAGCGATCGAGCAGTTAGGTTTGTCTGCTCATGCGTGTGTCGATTTCACCATCGAGAATCATGAGATGACGGGAAACGAACAGGAGGAAACCACCCAAGCCTTGATGGAAGTGGTGAATGAAATTCGTGCTTATGCCAAGAGTCAGGGATTGACTGATGAGAAGTTGGAAGAGCTTTTAGTAGATGAATCGTGAACCCATAGTTATCGATACGAACGTCTTTATAAGCTTCGCCTTAAGCAGTACGACAACACCAGCTTTGGCTGTAGAATACGCGATTAATAACTTTATTATTCTGCAAAGTCCCGCAACCATAGGCGAGTTGGTCACAAAACTTCTTCTCCCAAAGTTCGAGAGGTACATTACACTGGAGCAGCGCCGACAACTGCTAGTAAGAATTTTGGAAATTTCGCTGCTGATTAGACCTACTGACCACACTGAAATTTGCCGAGATCGAGACGATAATAAATTCCTAAATCTGGCAACCAGTGGGGAAGCACGCTATCTCATTACTGGTGACAATGATTTGCTTATACTGCAACGCTATGGGAAAACAGAGATCGTTACACCAAGGGAATTTTTAAAAATTGTTCGGCGGTGAAGTACAAAAAATCCAGTTTGAGTGAGATGATCGAAAGAACAACATCGATATCGAAAAACACGGGATAGACTTTAATTTTGCCAAGACAAGTGACTTAAGTAGTAGGTTGGGTTGAGCAATAATAACTTTTGTCTGTCAAATATTAGTGACGCTTGAGCGAAACCCAACCACACCAATGTCGTCAATAATGTTGGGTTTCTAAGTAGCTGGTTATAATTAAATTAAAAATGGATTTTAGGTTCGATCCCCCCTGCCCCCCTTAATAAGGGGGGTGCCGATAGGCGGGGGGATCTGACAACTTTTAACGCCTACCTACTTAACTGGGATTGGTGCGTTACGCTAACGCTAACTTTTATCTCATCGGTAAAGATTGCAATCCAAAACAAAGACCTTGACAGACTCTTGTTAGGAAATTTAAGTCCAAAGTAGCGATTGTATCCTGAGAACTATGATAATAGGGATTACGCATATTAGCCGTATCTGTCACCATAATTGCCGAATAACCGCGACTCCAAAAAGGAGAATGATCGCTGCGTCGAGTATCGGGGACGATATAACCTCCAAAAATTACGGGCAACCATTCGCAGGGAGTTTGATTTTCTCGCAGGACTCGACTGAGAAAATTTAAATCCTTGCGGGTTTTGAGATTGCCAATCAAAGCGATAAAATCCCCAGTGTTGGGGTAAAAATATTCTAGAAAAGCTGGATATTTTTGAGAATGGGGATTTTTATCACAGTAACCGAGCATTTCTAAGGATAACATTAACCTTAAATCCTGCTTAGTTTGTTTTAATTTTTCTGCGTAGGCAAT
>NZ_JASJFF010000222.1:0-1406 GCF_030065435.1 Microcystis sp. M53603_WE2 | reverse complement strand
TCAAAATTAAGTCATCTAGGCAAAAAACGGGCCGATGAGTTTAGTTGGCAAAAAACCGGTCTAGCTACGGCCGCAATCTTAAATCAATATCTAGGGTGTGCTTAACTGACAGGGTTTCCCGTACAGATGAAATATAACCTGATCGGTCATCGTCGGAAAAAGAAAAATAATTTGACAGATCGGCAGTATTTGCTGTACGATGGATGATCGTGACCTCAATTGGAGAGATGGCCGAGCGGTTGAAGGCGCAGCACTGGAAATGCTGTTTAGGGGTAACTTTAACGAGGGTTCGAATCCCTCTCTCTCCGTCCCCAAAGCACCTCATAGGTAGGGTTTGCGGCAAAAAGTAAAAAGTAGGGTGCGTTAGACGGCAAAAATTGCTGCTTTGACTTGAAGGTGACAATCCGTCGTAACGCACCACCTATAGCTGACTCTCAAAGCTACTTTTGGCTGATTGACGCAGCAAATATCTAGAGTGGACCCCCCATCTAATTCCCCATCGGTAAACCATCTTTACACTTAGCCAACCAGTCCAATAAACTATCTAACTGCTGTGATGGTTTTACCAATCCTAAACCCCTAACCGTCACCTGTTTGGGACTATAAACAAAGCGTGATTGTATATGTTGGGGTAGGTGTTCTTGTAATAATTTCCACGCTGGTTCCTCCATGGGAGTTTCTAGGATAATATGCTGTTTTCCGTCGGGTTTAATTCGCGAAAAACCGAGGGACTTAGCCAGATGTTTTAACTCGATTACCTTAAATAATTGTGCCACCGGTGAAGGAATCGCTCCGTATCTATCCACTAAATCCGCAGCAATTTGTCCTAAATTTTTCTGAGAATTGGCAGTAGCGATCGCCCGATAGACATCCATTTTCTGCTCTGGATCGGATATATAATCGTTAGGAATAAATGCCGTTAATTTCAGATCGATTTGGGTATCCTCCACTTGAGGAATTTCTTGACCTTGAATTTCCCGCAAAGCTTCCTGTAACATTTCCATATATAGATCAAAACCGATCGCTTCCATTTGTCCCGATTGTTCCGCACCTAATAAGTTACCCGCACCGCGAATTTCCAGATCCCTAGTCGCTAATTGATACCCCGATCCTAACTGGGTAAATTCTTGAATTGCCTTTAATCTTTCCCGAGCGGTTTCTGTTAGTTCTGCCTTGGCCGGATAAAGTAACCACGCGTGCGCTTGTACTCCCGATCGCCCCACCCGTCCCCGCAGTTGATAGAGTTGCGCTAAACCGAATTTTTGGGCATCTTCAATGATAATCGTGTTAACTCTGGGAATATCTAACCCCGACTCCACAATAGTCGTACAGACTAAGATATCCGCTTCCCCATTATTAAAAGCTAACATGGTGGTCTCTAATTCAGCCTCATCCATACGACCGTG
>NZ_JASJFF010000169.1:0-1402 GCF_030065435.1 Microcystis sp. M53603_WE2 | reverse complement strand
TACCAAAATGTCTAACGAAACCGTTACTTATAGTCTTGAATCCGTCCTCAAGGAAATCAAAGACAGCATCAAGGAAGTTAACCAAAAAATCGATACCTTGCAACAGGATATTAACCAGAAATTTGACAGCCTACAAAAGGATGTTAACCAGAAATTTGACAGCCTACAGAAGGATTTTAACCAGAAATTTGACAAAATCGACGAACGGCTAACTAAGCTAGAGGTAGGACAGGCAAAACTAACTGAGAAAGTCGATGGGATGGATAGAAGACTAGAAAAGGTGGAAGGAACCCAAAAAAATCAAGTTTGGACGTTAATTATTCTTTTAGGAGGAGCGATCGGAACAGCAGCATGGCGCTCTTTCTTTTCTGGTAATCCCTAGAAATATTGCCATAATACTAAATCCTAGGCAATAAATAATCAGTCTTTAATAACCGGATTTAGGATTAAAATAAAATTATTGTACTATCATTACTCCCAGGGATGTTACCAAAATGTCTAACGAAACCGTTACTTATAGTCTTGAATCTGTCCTCAAGGAAATCAAAGACAGCATCAAGGAAGTTAACCAAAAAATCGATACCTTCCAACAGGATGTTAACCAGAAATTTGATAGCCTACAGAAGGATTTTAACCAGAAATTTGATAAAATCGACGAACGGCTAACTAAGCTAGAGGTAGGACAGGCAAAACTAACTGAGAAAGTCGATGGGATGGATAGAAGACTAGAAAAGGTGGAAGGAACCCAAAAAAATCAAGTTTGGACGTTAATTATTCTTTTAGGAGGGGCCATCGGCACGGCAGCGTGGCGCTCTTTCTTTTCTGGTAATCCTTAGAAATATTACTATAATTTCTCACTTTAGGGTAGTTATGAGGGGAAATTAGCAGATGTCAAACTCAGGTTAAAAATAAGGGATTCCTAACCCATCCTACCCCTAATTATGCTTTCCTCAACCATCTTTTTAACAATCGCCACAATGCCACTATTATCCCCCCAATTAAAACTAAAGGAAACATAACCACCCCCAGAAAGAAAGCAACGATTAAGGGATATTTTCGGGTTTCTAATTGCCGAATTTCATCATCGCACTTTTGAACATATCCTGCTAACCCCAATGCTTGATATAATTCCCGCGCTTGAAGAATTGCTTCTTTCGCTTCCGATATACGTTTGAGTTTATAGTAGGTAACTCCCAGATTAAACCAAGCATTCGCTTCACCCCCCCGATCACCGATTTCCCGAAAGATTGCTAAGGACTGTTGATGAAACTCGCTCGCTTTTTGGTATTCTCCTAGGGAATAGTAAACATTGCCTAAATTATTGTAGGATTTCGCTTCACCCCCCCGATCACCGATTTTTCGCGTGATTGCTAAGGATTGTTGATAAAACTCGATCGCTTTT
>NZ_JASJFF010000388.1:0-4620 GCF_030065435.1 Microcystis sp. M53603_WE2 | reverse complement strand
TGGCTCTTCGTTACTTGGTATGATTCGATCAGGGGGCATAAATCGACTAAATCCTTATCCGGCAAGAGACTTAATTGATTAGCTCGTTCTAGATCGAAAACAATTGACAAAAATCGCCAAATGTCTTTCTATATAAGGGTTTCATCCCTTATAACCCCCCTCCATTGCATAACACAAACCGAAGAACCGGAAATTTCATCCAAATGCTCCACTTCCCACTTCCCCATCCCCCCACTTCCCCACTTCCCCACTTCCCACTCCCCCACTTCCCCATCATCCCCTTTATATAAATATGAAACTACTATCAATAAAGTTATGTAATTTTCGACAATTTTATGGTAAGACTCCTGAGATACATTTAGCAGCGAGTTCTCGCAATACGACGGTAATTTATGGCAATAATGGGGCAGGAAAAACAACAATTTTAAATGCTTGTACCTGGGTTCTTTATGAAAAATTTACAGCAGCTTTTGCCGAACCAGAGTTATTAGTTAATAAACGGGCAATTACCGAAGTAAGCACGGGAACCTCCATAGAATGTTCCGCAGAAGTAAACTTTGAACATGAAAATAAACGCTATCAGGTAAAACGAAAATTTTTCGCCTATCAAGATGTAAATAGTAAGATTAAATACGGTTCAAATAGTTTATATATGCTCTACGCTGGTGATGATGGTAATTGGTACACACCCAATCAACCACCAGAGGATATTATTAATCAAATCTTACCAGAAAGTTTACATCGTTATTTCTTTTTTGATGGGGAATATATCGATCATCAATTTCGCAGTAGTAGCCAAGGTAAAATCGCCGAAGATACAAAAGAATTATTGGGAGTTAAAGTATTAGATCGAGCGATCGAGCATTTAAAAAAAGCCAAAAAATCTTTACAAGATGAGCTTAAAGATTTAGGGGAATCGGATTTAAAAAAGTTACTGAAACAGGAAAGTAAAATTGAGCAGGATTTCGAGAAATTAAAACAGCGTCAGCAAGATATTATTAGCCAGTTATCCCAGCAAGAAGAATTAAAAAAAGCCGTTACTAATCGCTTATTAGAGTTAAGTGGTGCCGAAGAATTAAAACAGTTAAAAGAAAAATTGGAACAACAGGAAAGAAATCTGCGGCAAGATTTAGTCAGAACTAAAGATAAATTAAAGAAATTAATTTCTCAGCAAGCTTATCAAGTCTTTTTAAAAGAAATTAATCAAAATTTTCAGCAATTAATCGATCACCTACGACAACAAGGGGAATTACCCAGTGGTATTAAACAGCAATTTGTCCAACAATTATTAGAGCGGAAAAAATGTATTTGTGGTCAGGAATTACAGGAAAATAGCCAAGCTTATTTACAGGTACAAGATTGGATGAATAAAGCAGGAATGGCCGATGTAGAAGAAGCAGCCATTCGCTTATCTTCCACAGTCAAAGAAATGGATAAAAAAGTCTTAGATTTTTGGCAAGAAGTGGATAATTATCAAGCTAATATTCACCAATGGCGCTTAGAATTATCTTTAGTAGAATCAGAATTAGATGAAGTGCGGGATAAATTTCGCCATTATCCCGATGAAGATATTAAAAATCTGCAATCTCGCTTAGATGCGATCGAGGATTCCCTAAAAGATTTACGCTTGGAACAGGGCAGCAATAAAAATCAACTAGATATCTATGAAAAAGAGTTAGAATCCCTGCAAAAACAGGTACAAAAACAGCAACAAAAAGAGGAAAAATATAATTTAGGACAACGACGTATTTTAGTGACTCAAGAGGCAATTAATCGCATTAGTGAGGTAAGACAGAGATTAGAAAATCAGTTTCGTTTGTCCTTAGAAAAACGGGTACAGGAAATCTTTAACTCAATTTCTTTTACTCCCTATATTCCCCGTATTAGTCCCGATTACGAGGTAAGACTATTAGAAAATACGACAGGATTCGCCATTCCCGTGGCAGCTTCTACCGGAGAAAATCAGATTCTCAGTTTATCTTTTATCGGGGGAATTATCGATCGAGTGCGAGAATGGAGTCAGAAAAATACTTTGATGGGAATTGATAGCAGCACTTTTCCTCTGGTGATGGATTCCCCTTTTGGTAGTCTTGATCATATCTATCGTCGGCAAGTTGCGATCGCTATTCCTAAATTAGCCAATCAGTTAATTGTTTTAGTGACAAAAACTCAATGGAGAGGAGAAGTAGAAACCGAGATTTCTCCCTATATTGGTAAAGAATATGTGTTAGTTTATAATTCTCCGAAAGCGGATTGTCAAGAGGATTTAATTAATCTTCATGGTGTTGATTATTCTCTAGTGAAACGCAGTCCTAATAATTTTGAATATACGGAAATTATCGAAGTTAATCGATTTTCCTCCTGACTGCTAAATGGCTGCCTCTCACCTTTGCAGAAATACAGACAATCAGCAATTATCAGTGACTCTTAAATTGGTACAAAAATATGAACAATCGCGTGTAAGCATCTCACCGAAAAGCTAATGCGCTCCAGGGTTTGGGTAGGGTTGATTCATGAATCAACCCTACCTTGAATCAACCCTACCCAAAGGCTTGAATTGAGTGATAAAATCGGAAATAATGACCAATTTTAGAAGATAGTTTCCCTTTAAAAATACCAACTCAGTAGATTTACAAAAATTTTGTTGTAAGTAGTCGGACATAAATTCTGTTGTCTATCTTAAGAAATGTAAATTGCCGCAATTCTTACTGACGACCGACTCCTGACGACCGGCTACTGACTCCTTACCCCACAGTTAACTTTACTTTTGTCCAACTACTTAATAACTAAATTTTAACTTCTAATAAAACGATCGATTGCTGTGTTCATTACCCCCACACGACTGGATAATTCCACAAGTTCCGTGGTGACAATATTATAATCCCCTAAATATTTCTGGAGATTAGTTCCCTCTTGTTGATTGCCAATTTCTACTAACCTTTCCTCTCGCAATTCTTGCAAATGATCGAGGATATTTTCTAAAGTATCTTCGAGGGGAGGTAAGGGAGAAGGAGGATTATTTGCTTGCAAAGCTTGGGTTAATTGCGTCAAAGCTTGGGTTATTTGTTGCGTGAACAGACTCAGATTAGGATGGGGAGGACTACCGCGATATTGTTCCAATTCCGTCAATAAAACTGTCACCCCGCGACCAAAACGAGGAATATAATTACTTAAAGTGATTGCCGGTTCCATTTGTGGAAAGGGTGTGCTAGGATCATCAATTAATCTTTGTAGGGCCGTTTGCATAGTTGTATTTGCTCGTCGAGCTTTATTGCGATGGGAAGATAAACTTGCAGTTTGATAGGATGATTCTCCTAAATAAACTGCCATAACTGACTGAAAATATATTTGATTAGCTTCTAATGCTTTAATGGCAGCGAGGGAAAAACGTTCATCTTCATTAAACCGTAAAAAACCGAAGGAAAGTGCAAAAGCTAAAGCACTACCGATTAAAGTATAAACTATTCTGATATACTCTAAATTAATCCCGTCATTGCTGGTATCGAGACGACTGATAATTAAAGCAAAAATTGTGATAAAAAATACGGCTAAACTATAGTGAAATCGCACCAAAGTTAAAGCGATCGCTATAGAAATAACCCCAATAACTTCTAACCAGAGCGGATTATCTATAATTCGCAACAGTGCCAAAACAAAAAACGAGCCTAAAATCGTGCCAAACACCCGATTTAAAAAGCGTTGAAAAGTCAAGCTAAAATCTGGTTTTAACACAATAACTAAGGTTAAACCAATCCAAAAACTATGGGTAATTCCTAGCTTGTTGTAAATCAAAACTCCTAGCGCACTTCCCAAACCCAAGCGTAAACCATGACGAAATAGGGGCGATTCTAGATTAAAATTAGATTTTAATGGTTCCCACCAAGCTTTTTCTTGACCGTACTCTTTTTCTATCCCTTCAAAGTTCCGCTGCCAGGGATTCTTTTTATCTGAAAATTCCTCGCTTTGCCGCAAATGTTGCGCTGTTTCACTGGCTATTTTTAGCTGTTTAAATAATTTTTTTAAACGATTATTTAATTGGGAAATTGCCACATAACTGCTATAATCGTCCTGAGCATTTTCTAAAACTTTAGCTTGCAGGTTTTTTTGTTGCTCGATCGCCTTGAGTAATAGCTGCAAGCGCTCACAATCCGGTTGTTTATTTCTACCCAAAATTAACCCAGCAATATCTTCGCTAATTTCCGCCACTTGCACGAGAATATCTTCTAATAAAATACCCACCGTGGTCAGTTGTGGCAAGGGATGAAGATGAAGCAATTCTCGCAGCGCGATTAAGCTGGTGTTAATGCGATCGCTATCTTCAATCAAGACGATTAACAATTCCCGCAGCTCATTCTTTCCCCAACGTCCCCGACGCGTCAAGGTGACAGTTTTCCTCGAACGTAGCAACAGCTGGCGGATTTTGTCAAAATATGGCTCCTCATGAGCATTAGAACGAGAGTTTAAGGGCAAAGAGCGGAGATAGGTGGCGATACCCTGAAAATTTTCCGCCGTTACCTGACGTAAAGGCTGATTAGGGCGAAAAGGCCAGATAAACAGGGCTAAAAAAATTGTCCATCCCCCTCCCAACACAGCGATTCCGGCCCGTTGTAAAGCGACGAC
>NZ_JASJFF010000495.1:0-1028 GCF_030065435.1 Microcystis sp. M53603_WE2 | reverse complement strand
AGTTACACCCCCCATCTTGAAGGAGAAATTCCTACCATCGTCCTAGAGTTTATCTCGGAAACCGAAGGGGGTGAATATTCCATCAACCCTCACTATCCCTATGGAAAATGGTATTTTTACGAGCAAATCTTACAAGTACCTGTCTATGGAATTTTTCAGCCAAAAACCGGAGAATTAGATGTTTATTGTTTAGTGGCAGGAAAGTATGAGCAGCAGTTGCCAGATGAGAATAATCGTTACTGGATAAAAGAACTTAACTTGTTTATCGGTATCTGGCAAGGAACCAAAGCTGAATTTACTACTAATTGGTTGCGCTGGTGGGATAAGTCGGGAAATTTGCTATTATGGGGCAGTGAGTTAGTAGAGCAAGAAAGGCAACGAGCCGAGCAAGAGCGTCAACGAGCCGAACAGGAAAAGCAACGAGCCGAACGCTTGGCAGCAAAATTAAGAGCGCTAGGAGTTGAAGTTGATGATAGTGTATGAACTAATTGCAGGCATTGTCCACCTACAGGTCTATTTTATAATTAATTTAATGCACCTACTTAGTTGCGGGCAGTTTATGAGAGCTTATTAAATATTAGGAAGGACTGTTGACGACAATGACACCATCTGCTATTGATTTACCAACAAAATCAACGATAATCACCTGGGAAAAACTGCCCGATGATTTTATTCTACCTGACGAACCTGTGGACAATAACCTGCAACCCCTATTAGCAGCCGCTTTACGGGAATCCCTAGAATTAGCAGGACTAATTCTAGAATCGATGCTAATTGCTTCTAATTTTGGCTTATGTGCTACCGTTAAAACTCAAACTGTTGTCAAAGCACCTGATTGGGTTTATATTCCCTCGGTAAAACCGATTCCTGGCGGAAAAATTCGGCGCAGTTACACCCCCCATCTTGAAGGAGAAATTCCTACCATCGTCCTAGAGTTTATCTCGGAAACCGAAGGGGGTGAATATTCCATCAACCCTCACTATCCCTATGGAAAATGGTATTTTTACGAGCAAATCTTACAAGTACCT
>NZ_JASJFF010001167.1:0-3606 GCF_030065435.1 Microcystis sp. M53603_WE2 | reverse complement strand
TTGCAGTAAACTATTCACCTGATTAGCCACGGCAACAGTATCATTCAAAGTCGCACCGGGAGGCAATTCTAGGCTTATTGTACTTAATCCGGTATCCCCGGAACTAAATAATCCTTTCGGAATCAAGGGAACTAACTGTAAACTACCGATAAAAAAGGCCAAAGCCGCCAATAAAGTCAGGATTCGATGACGTAGGGACCAAGTTAACAAACTTTTGTAGGGACGAAAACGGGGGCGCGAGGAGGGATTATCATCACCAGTTTTGAGCTTTTTCGGCTGTAGAATATAGGCACTTAACATGGGAGTGACGGTGACAGCGATCAAACTGGAAAATAGGGTAGAAACCGCCACCGTAACGCCGAAAGGTTGAAAGAATTGCCCCGGCACACCGCCCATAAAAGCAACCGGCAGGAATACCGCTATAATTGCCGCCGCACTGGCTAAAACGGCTAATCCAATCTCTTTTGAGGCATCAAAAGCCGCTTGCAAGGGTTTTTTACCCATAGCTAAATGTTGATCGATGTCCTCCACCATACACACCGCATCATCGACAAGATTACCCAAAGCTAAAGCTAAGGCCAGTAGGGTCATGCCGTTAAGGGTATAATTTAGGGACTGCATCACCCAAAAAGTCGGGAAAATCGACAAAGGCAGGGCCAAACCCGTGATAATCGTGGCGCGCCAATTGCCTAAAAATAGACCCACCGTGATCACCGTCATCATACAACCAATCAGGAGATCGCTCAGAAGGCTTTCGTAACTAGCACGAATTGAGTCAGCACGGGTAAAAATTAATTGAAATTTAATATCTTCGGGCAGTTTTTTCTTTAAATTCTCGATTTCTTGGCGCACTGCTGTTTCTACCGTCACCAAGGTGCTGCCAGTCCCCCGTAAAATCGAAAAACCCACCACTGGCTGCCCATCTAAGAGGGCCATTTGTCGGGGATCGCTGGAACTATCGCTAACTGTCCCTAAATTGCTTAAGGGGACGGTATCACCGTTAGGTAAAGAGATTTGATAATTTCTTAAATCTTCGATCGTTTCAGCGCTGCCGAGGGTGCGGACAGTTTGTTCACTGCCACCGATTTCCGAGCGCCCTCCGGGTAAATTAATATTAAAACTACGAATTTGGTCATTAACCGCCGTGGCCGTGATACCGTAGGCGATCAGACGACCGGGATCTAAATCTACACGCACTTCTCGATCGACTCCCCCAACGCGATCAACTCGTGCTACCCCCGGCACTCCCGTTAAAGCGCGGCCAATTTGACGATCAACTAGATCACTTAATTCGGCGATCGATCTTTTCGGGGAGGAGATGGTGTAGTTCATCACCGCACCCCCGGCAAATTCTAAACGTTGGACAATTGGATCATTAGCATCTTGGGGTAAATCCTGCCGAATTTGCGCTATGGCATTACGCACATCATTGGTAGCGCGATCGCTGTTAGTGCCAAGGATAAAGTTAACGGTGGTGGTGCTGCTGCCTTCGTTGATGGTAGAAGTAATTTGATCGATATTACCCAAAGCAGCCACCGCATCCTCGACTTTTTTGGTGACTTGGGTTTCCAATTCCTCTGGACCTGCGCCGGGTTGATTAACGGTGATAATCACGGCCGGAATGTCAATATTAGGAGAGCGATCGATCCCTAATCCTAGAAAGGCAATGTATCCCATTAAGGCCATAACCAGGGAGATCAGGATCGTCGGAATGGGATTTTTGATAGACCAATTAGAAATATTAAAAGCCATAATTTCAGTTATCAGTTATCAGTTATCAGTTATCAGTGGGTAAGTTATCAGTTATCAGTTTTTGGTTTTTGGTTTTTGGTATTTTCTTGGCAGGTTTTTAGAATAGCCCAAAGCATTTTACCAATTTCCTCCGCATCATCATTGATACTTTGAAAGGCTCTTTCCTCTATGTAGAGCTTGCTGAATAAATCTAAAAACCTTTTTGGGTAATACTTTCAGACTTTTTGTCAATCAAAAAGTACCAGTTCTGGAAGCGATCGGGGTAAAATTCAGGTACTTTTTCTCTGAAAATTAGGTAATTGACCAGATGAGAATCGGTAAAAACCTACACCCCACACCCCACACCCCACACCCTGTCCCTACGAAAAACTTTTTCAGCAGACCCTATGTAATTCGTGTCTTTCAATAGAGACAGCCAATACTTTGTTTCTAGACATTCCTTATAAGCTATTGACATTTTAGCTCGAAAATCAGCTTGAGAAATAGCTCCATTAGCCTCGGCAATGTTAGCCCCGATTGAAGTGCCACTCCTTAATAGCTGTTTTGACAAAACATATTCTTGTTTAGTCTCACACAAATATTTATAGCCTTTAACAATCCTAATGGCAAATTTATAAGCTTTATCATAAACTTTACTCTCCATCTGTTTGCCCCGCTACCGATCACTGATTACTGATTACTGATCACTGATCACTGTTTACTGATCACTGATTACTGATCGCTGATTGCTGTAATTTTGTCGCCATCACCGAGATAGGCTGCCCCTTTGGCCACAATGCGATCGCCCGCTTGTAAACCGGTGAGAATTTCCACGCGATTATTCGGCATAATTTGACCTAATTGCACAGTTTTGGCGGTAACGGTGTTATCAGGTTCAACTAAATAAACTAGAGCTTGATTATCTTTTTGGGGTAAAACTGCGGTCATGGGGACGGTTAAACTATTGCTAGTATTCGTCACGATCGCACCTCGTAAAAACATCCCCGGTTTTAACCCTGTATTGTCGGTTAAATCGACTTTAACCGTTGCTTGACGGGATGCCTCATCGACGATGGGATTAATTTCGCGCACCTGTCCCGATAATTTTAAACTGGTATTAGCATCGGAAGTGATAGTAACGGGCGCTCCGACGCGGATTAAGGGCAATTGATTCTCAGGAACCCGCAATCTTAGCTCTAAACGCCCATTTTCGATGATTTTAAAGAGAGCATTTTGACCGTTGGTGGTATCCCCGATGCGGCCATTTCTTTCGGCAATTTTGCCACTGACCGGGGAAATCAGGCGCGTCTCGTTTAATTGGGCGTTAACAATGGCTAAACGGCTTTGAGCTTCCGCTAATTGGGCTGTAGCTTGGGCTATCACTTCAGGACGATTGCCTGCTTGCAATTGTGCCAGTTGCTGCTCTGCTTCTCCTAAACGGGATTGGGTCTGTTGTACGATCGCCGCTTGCTTTCTTTCTTCATTGAGGACTTCATCGAGACGATCCCGGGCGATCGCTCCTTCCGCTTCTAAACTTTGGTTTCTCTGGACGCGTTTTTTGGCCAAATCCCAATCCGATTGAGCTTGACTAATTTCGGCTTTTATGCGTTGAATAGTTTGTTTAGCTCCAGCGATCTCCTCTTTACGGCTACCCGCTTGCAATTCTGCCAAACGCGCCCGGGATTGGGCGACATTTGCCTGTGCTTGGGTTAATTGCGCTTGTAGGACGGTATCATCGAGACGAGCCAAAATTTGACCTTGGCTGACCCTATCCCCTTCATCCACAAAGATTTCTTTGATTTGTAGTCCCGTCGCTTGGGAAAGAATCGGGATTAATTCATCGGCTGCCACGCTTCCAGTCGCTTTCAGGGTGCG
>NZ_JASJFF010000570.1:0-3084 GCF_030065435.1 Microcystis sp. M53603_WE2 | reverse complement strand
TGCATATCCTGCATTTCCCCTTTCCGTTGGCCGAGACGTTCGATACTGGAACCCACCGCTTCTTCGGGTACATCTAAAACGAGGTATTCGTAGGGTTCGCAGGGTTGACCGTTAATTTCGCGGTAGATAACTTGCGGCTGCGATACTTGGAATTCGTAGCCTTCCCGACGCATGGTTTCGATGAGAATGCCTAAATGCAGTTCCCCCCGTCCCGAAACCAGGAATTTCTCGGCAGAATCACTTTCTTCCACCCGCAGGGCGACATTAGTTTCTAATTCTCGCATTAGACGATCGCGAATTTGCCGCGAGGTGACAAAAGTGCCTTCCTGACCGGCAAAGGGAGAATCGTTCACCGAGAAGGTCATTTGTAGGGTCGGTTCATCGACTTTAATTAGGGGTAAAGCTTGCGGGTCATCGGCTAAAGTTACGGTTTCCCCGATGTTAGCGTCGGCAAAACCAGCCACAGCAACGATATTACCGGCGCTGGCCTCGTTTAGTTCCACCCGTTTGAGGCCCTCAAAACCAAGAAGTTTTGTTATTTTACCCTTGACAACCGCGCCCGTATCCTTTACTAAAGCTGCCTGTTGACCAGCTTTAATTACGCCGTTATGGATGCGGCCGATAACGATGCGTCCTAAGTATTCCGAGTAATCGAGGGTGGTTACTTGCAGCTGTAGGGGTTTGTTAACGTCCCCGGCCGGTGGTGGAACGTGGTGTAAAATCGCTTCAAAGAGGGGCTGCATATCTTTGTCTTCGTCTTCGAGGCTTTCTTTGGCGAATCCTTGCATCCCGGAAGCGAACAGAGTAGTAAAATCACATTGGTCGTCATCGGCACCCAGTTCCACAAACAGATCGAAAACTTTGTCCACGGCTAGGTTAGGATCGACGTTAGGGCGATCGATTTTATTGACCACGACAATCGGTCTTAATCCCTTTTCTAGGGCTTTTTTCAGCACAAAACGGGTTTGGGGCATCGGCCCCTCGTTAGCATCGACAATCAGGATACAACCGTCCACCATACCTAAAACCCGTTCCACTTCGCCACCAAAGTCGGCGTGACCGGGAGTATCGACGATGTTAATCAGGGTGTCTTGGTAACGAACGGCGGTGTTTTTGGCCAGAATGGTGATACCGCGTTCTCTTTCGAGGTCATTGGAATCCATGACGCAGGTGGGTACATCTTCCCCTTCTCGAAAGATTCCCGACTGTTTGAGGAGTGCATCGACGAGGGTGGTTTTCCCGTGGTCAACGTGAGCAATGATAGCAACGTTACGGATAGGCAGAGACATAAAATATTGAAGTAGTCTTAGGTTTATTTTTACAAGTAAACATTTCTTAATAATTCTAGCTTAGACTGACCAGCACCGTTAGCAAATCTTTATTTTTCCTTGCTTTCCCATCAGCAAGCTCTACTGATTACTGTTGACAGACTCCCCAAACCCTAGGCAAGCAACCCACCCTCACAGGAGTCGAGACGATAGAAAAGACGACTGGAGGCAGGGGGTAGGGGTAAATTAAAGCTAGAGTGAAAATCCTCTTGAACTTTGTAGGTTAAGCGAGGGGAAACTTGGCGAACAATTTGCGTCAACAGTTTATCACCGGTTTTTTGGAGAATGGGACGGGGAATCTTATAAATAAACTTGGGAAACTTAACCATAACATCCATACGCAGTTCCCAAGTGACTTGGGTGATAACCGATGGAATATCCCGTCCCTGTTGCCGAAAAATTGCCTCAATTTCCTGACTAGGAGAAGATAGTGGCATTTCCTCTAGTTTCATAATTGCCTGATAATCCACTAGATAGCCCAAAAACGGTTGATCGGGAATGGGGACACTGCGAGTATGATAGACTCCATTGACGGGCAGATCGAGAACCACAGCGATTTTCGGCTCCAGTTCATAGCCAAAAGCTCCATATTTACCGATGGTGATAATATAACCATTGTCACCGAAGGGCAGAGTTTTCATCGGTTCGGCACAACGACAAAACCAACCTTCGTGCGCGCCCAGATAATCGGCAACCGTGTCCTGATTGCTATACATATCCATACATCCGGCAAAATGGGTTTGAAAACCGAGAAATTGATTGTCTTCTTTGACTTCTACAGATTCGCGAGCTAGGGAGTTAATGGGGGGACGCTGCATGACTTATAAACTGGGCAAATGATAGTACTAGAAACATTTGGGGATTAACCGCCAAAGGATCAGGGAAATTTGTAGAATCGAGATTAGTGTAACGTATTGTTAAAAACTATTAGGTCAAGAAGCGATGAAAGCATTTGTAGCAGGAGCCACAGGGGAAACGGGACGGCGAATTGTTGCCCAATTAGTCGAACGTCAGATTCCCGTCCGCGCTTTGGTGAGAAACCGCGAGAAAGCGGCGGAAATTTTGCCCGCAGGGGTGGAAATCGTCGTCGGAGATGTCCAACAGGCCGATAAGTTAGAGGCACTAATCGCTGATTGTAGCGTTTTGTTATGCGCCACGGGAGCCAGACCGAGTTTTAACCCCACGGAACCTTTGTTAGTGGACTACTTGGGAACTAAAAATCTCATCGATGCCGCAAAAAAGAAAGGAATCGAGCATTTTGTTCTCGTTACTTCCCTCTGTGTATCGAACTTTTTCCACCCCCTCAATCTCTTTTGGTTAATTTTATTCTGGAAAAAACAAGCGGAAGACTATTTAATCAAGAGTGGCTTAACCTACACCATTGTGCGCCCCGGCGGCCTGAAAAACGAGGATAACCTTAATGCCATTAAAATGTCATCCGCCGATACCCTTTCTGAGGGCAATATTCCCCGCACAAAAGTGGCTTCCGTTTGCGTAGAATCCCTATTTTATCCCGCCGCTAACAATAAAATTCTCGAAATTGTTGCTCCCTCAGATGCTCCCAATCTCGATTGGACTCAATTGTTTCAAAGTGTCGGCTAAACAGTAATCAGTTAGGTTCTTCGTTACTTGGTATGGTTCGATAGGGGGGCATAAATCGACTAAATCCTTATCTGGCAAGAGACTTAATTGATTAGTTCGCTCTAGAGCAAAAACAATTGACAAAAATCGCTAAATGCTTTTCTATATAAGGGTT
>NZ_JASJFF010000726.1:0-1236 GCF_030065435.1 Microcystis sp. M53603_WE2 | reverse complement strand
AACCCTTATAGAGAAAGACATTGGACGATTTTTGTCAATTGTTTTTGATCTAGAGCGAGCTAATCAGTTAAATCTTTTGCCAGATAAGGATTTAGTCGATTTATGCCCCCCTATCGAACCATAACAAGTAACGAAGAGCCACTTTAGTAATGATCTAAGCCGTAACTTGCATAATCTCTTTAGCGGGAACAGCTAACACTAATTGATTAGGATAAACAATTTCTACGCCAATTGTCTCCATAAATGCTTCTTTTTCTGCTTGAGTGGCTGAGACAAAATTTCCTTGTTCATCATATTTAACCCAATTCCCAAATAATTCTACTAGATAAGCCTCCCCATTTTTCAGAACTTCTACAATTGCTCCAACTGTACCGATAGGCGCAATTCCGCCATCGGTTAAGGGAATATCTTCCGTTAGTTGAATATCATCAAATAATTTAAACTTACTCATTTTTATTACTCTAAACTTTTATTGATTGAAACTAGAAGGTACTGCTGTGACAAATCTCACCACATCTTCTCCTGTCAGGATAATCCAAACAGTACGAATTTGATGTAATTTACCAGAATATCCCCTGATTTTAACATAAGCACGATAGCGATCGCCATACTCTGTTGTATCTTGTTTTTGTAATATTTCGAGAGATACTGTCTCTAGTATAGCTTCTCGAATCGCTTCAGGATTATCAAATCCCATAACTTCACGCCAAAACTTACGTTTATCTCCACCAACGCCTGCTTTAGTGGTGTGGTTGAGCAGATAGTTAGCCTTAGATAAGGGAAATTCAAATTGAGTCGCTGAAATCATTTATGTCTAAACCAAGAAACCCTCGAAGCAATATTTTCCTGAGATGACGATTATAGCGTGTCATTGCGAGGGGGATATACTTGTATCGCATAAAATCATAATTCTCAGCCTTGCTTGCGATATTTTTCTAGTAGGTGTTTTTGATAAGTTGTCGGTTCTGACTGAGAAAAGGGCGATAGTTGTTTCAATTCTTTAACCCAATTTTCCCAAGCATTATTCATGGTTTGAGTTTCATTTTCTTTAAGTAGTTGCTGTTTGCTGTTCAGGTTTTTTATCCTTCCCTAAAAAGGCTCTTCGGTTTGTGTTATGCAATGGACGGGGGTTATAAGGGATGGAACCCTTATAGAGAAAGGCATTTAGCGATTTTTGTCAATTGTTTTTTATCTAGAGCGAACTAATCAATTAAGTCTCTTGCCAGATAAGGATTT
>NZ_JASJFF010000727.1:0-2481 GCF_030065435.1 Microcystis sp. M53603_WE2 | reverse complement strand
GGATTTGCCCTATACTCCCCTAGAGTGTGAGTGGGTCGCCCAAACCTGGAATGTGCCTCGCCAACGGCGGCTACAGGGGCGCACAGTCACCCCCGACTCTTATCTGCAACTGCTGAAACAATTGCAGGCTTTGCTCTCCAGCCACCACGCCACCAGCCGCCCCGATGATCCCCTCAACTCCCACCTCGTCCTAGACGGGGGGCAAAAAGTCACCCTCCGGGATTTACTTAGTCCCCTGTGGCGTTTTCCCGAATTGTCGGAAGTGTTTCTCTCCTGTTGTGAAACCGGTCTCAGTTTTGCCACTTCCCGAGATCAAGAGGGAAAGCTGCGACGGGAATTACTGGACGAACCCCTCAGCTTAGGTACAGGCTTTCTGCTGGGGGGCGCTCGTGCTGTGATTAGTAGTCATTGGGCGGTGACTGATCTAGCTACGGCGCTGTTTTCGCGGGAGTACCATCGCGCCCGGCGGGCCGGAGAGGAACGTTTAACGGCTCTACATCAGGCTCGTCAAGCGTTGCGGGAGACTTGCCAAAAAGACTGGCGGGACCGTTTGACAGTCGATTATCAGCAGGCTTATCAGACTTGGCAACAAATGCGCCAAACTAAGGATCCCAACGTCAATGCTGCTCAAGCCAATTATCAGAAAATCGGCGAATTGATCAAGTGGCTCGACGAATTTGCTCCCGACGCAGTGCCTTTTCAGGATTATCGTTACTGGGGGGCGTTCTATTGTCTGGGACTTCCTTAAAATTATGAATTATTTCCTTGTTGCAAGTAAAACGTAGGGTGCGTTAGACGGCGACAATCTCTGCTTAAACTTAAATCTAACAATCCGTCGTAACGCACCACACCTATCATTAATTTAACTTTATTATAACATATAATTAATTTGCAAGAGTTCTTATCTATCATTAATTTATTTGATGCGTTACGCTATCGCTAACGCACCCTACTACTAATTATTGTACTGTAAAAGGATAATGCTGGGTTTTTAAAGGTTCCAATTTTAACAGGTCAAAAGTCCTATTTTAAAAGGGTTTTACCATTATTCAGCAATCCCTAATTAGGATAAACTCGCCCTTTCCAACCCCCCCCTTGACCGCGCCAATAACGCAGGGCAGAATCGACGGTCATTAAACTATAAAAGAGGGCAATTAGGGGTAAAGTTAAAGCCCGCAGGGGGGATAATTTATATAGTCTTAAAGTCGGGCTATAGGAGAGGGCGATTAGTAATAAGGTGACGGCGCTAATTATGATAATTGATGTTTCTTTTAAGACCAATCCCCAGATTAAGCCCAAGGGGGCGGCTAAATAGGTTAAAAACATCCCGAAAATTGTGCCAATTAACCAAAGTGTTGAGTAATTTAGTTGCGTAAATGCGGTGCGGGCTACCATATTCCAAATGCTTGCTAAATCCGGATAGGGACGGAGACTATAGGTGCTTTCTGTTAATCCTAACCAGATGGAACTCTCGTTATTTTCTGGGTGATTTTGCAGATATTTTTTAACCGCAATCGCCAAAGAACAATCATCAATTAAAGCTTGTTTAAGAATCTCAATACCGCCAATTTTTTCTAGGATATCTCGGCGAATTAAAATGCAACCCCCGGCGGCGGCTGCTATCGGGGAATTAGGATTATTAACTAGGGGAAAAGGATAGAGTTTCTCGAAGAAAAAAACAAAGGCAGGAATGAGAAATTTTTCCCAAAAACTGTCACAGCGTAGCAACACCATCAGGGAAACTAAAGCTTGTTTTTCTTGTACTGCTTTAGTAACTAATTGGGTTAAATTATCCGGTGGGTGGGCAATATCAGCATCGGTGAACAGAAAATAATCGGGTGCAAATTTCTCGGTAGCCTCTGTTATTCCCTGTTTCATTGCCCATAATTTACCCGTCCATCCTATCTCTAAAGGCTGTCCAGAAATAATAGTTATCTGTTCAGATTTATGAGATTTATCGGCAATTTTTTGGGCAACTTTCCCCGTGTCATCACTGCTTTGATCGTCAATTAAAATAATGGAAAATTCGCCTTGATAATCTTGGTTAAAGAGGGAAGCTAAACTGATGGGTAAAACGTCGGCTTCGTTTCGTGCGGGGATAATTGCCGAGACTTTTGGATAATTTGTTAAGGGAGAAGTGACAGAATTAATTTTTTGGTTAGATAGCCAAAATTGTCCCCTGGCTAAGATTAAATATAACCAAATTATTAGCGATAGGAAAGTAACTAATAATAATAAAAATGTCATAAGCTAGTCGGCTTTCGATGAGGGAATAGGGAACAGGTCAAAAAGAGTAAGTAGGTAGGTGTTAAAAGTTGTCAGACACCCCCCTTATCAAGGGGGGATCAAGGGGGGATCCCCCCGCCTATCGGCACCCCCCTGATCAAGGTAGGGCTGTTTCATTTAAATTAAGTATAGCTGATTTTGAGTCAATAAATTTGACCGAAGATTCTCAAGTTTATCTTGTTCTAACCAAAAGAG
>NZ_JASJFF010001007.1:0-9990 GCF_030065435.1 Microcystis sp. M53603_WE2 | reverse complement strand
GAAAAAACTGAAATCAAGTCAGGATAAGGGTTGGAGTGCTTACTGCAAAAATTGTTAAGAAAGATCCCTATAAGGGATAGCTTATCAAGGGGGGCAGGGGGGATCAAACCCCCCAGGTAATTGACCCCCCAACCAATACACTTGTACTATAGCCTGCCTAAAAAAATTCCAGAAAAGGGAATGAGGAAAAAGAGAGAAAAAAAGGGGAAAAGGGTTACAGGGTTCTCCCGAATACGCAGACTACCCGAAAACCGTAACCGTAGCTGCGGAGGTCGCGGCGGTAGCGGAAGTAGCGAACCGCGGAACGGCAGCCATCAGGATTGAAGCCCCAGGAACCGCCCCGCAATACACAATATCGGTTATCTGTCAAGAGTTCATTTATACTATTTAATAAGTTTTGATAACGATTATCAATATTTTTTTCGTCCCAAACGCTCCCGTCTGTGGGCGGTGCACCTTGATAATCACCGTGCCACGGATCTAAACACCACTCCCAAACATTCCCGTGCATATCGTACAGCCCGAAGGCGTTGGGGGGATAGGAGCGGACGGGGGTGGTTTTCTCTGGGGATTTTTTCGCCTTTTCTTGTTGATAGACCTCTGAACTATTGTAATTCGCCAGTTCTGCCGTGATCGTCTCGCCAAAGTGGAAGGGAGTGGTTGTTCCCGCTCTACAAGCGTATTCCCACTCGGCCTCACTCGGTAAACGGTAATTTTTTCCCGTGTGACGGGACAGACGGGCGCAGAATTCGATCGCATCGTACCAACTCACGGACTCGACGGGGTTGTTATCGCTTTCCTTAAAGCGCGCGGGGTCTGGATCGAGGTCTTTTCCCTCCCTCGGTAGGTGGGCCACGAACCGCCATTGCGCCCGGGTAATCGGAGTCTGGCTCAGGTAGAAGGCACTGACGCTCACGGGGTGTTGGGGTTTTTCAAACTCGGAATCGCCCTTTTCTCCCGGTGAACCCATCAGGAATTCGCCCCCCGGGATAGCAACCATAGTCAGGGGTTCGATTCCCTTACCTAGGGGTTCTTGGTAGTAGTAGGCCTCCAGGGATTCTCTTTTGGTAATTATTCCCCGTTTATTGACGTATAGGGTCTCGAAGGGGAATTTTAGGAGTTTTTCCGGGGTCAAGATTTCCTGTTTTCGCTGCCTCACTCTCTCCTCGATGTTTTGGGCGATATCGGCGTACTCTCCCCCCCAAGTGCGGAGAACAGCCGCGTCCACCTCAGCGAAATAGAGAGAGCGATCGCTGACTGCATCCGCTAGAGAACCCTGTGGATTGGGGATTAGAGCCGAAAAATCGCGAAATTCGCCGTAATGGTCGCGAATATAATCGCCGATGCCGCGCCAAATATCGATCGTGCGTCTAGCGGCACTATCTGCCAACAGTAGCTGACGAATGCCGGGGTAAAAATCGTACCAAGCATCCGGAACCGTCGCTCCCTCCGGACTAAAGGTAGATTTTTCGACCAGTCCGCTAAAAAAGACCTCCGCTAGATGCCAATGTTTACTATCGGGTAAAAATCGCCGCTGTGCCAATCGCATCACCGGAGGAATCAGGGGAACGGCCGCCAGCACTTTAGCCAGTTCTCGGGCCAAGGGACTGGCATCGATTAAAAAGCCTCTCAATAACTCTTCCGGGGGTTCCGCTTCCGGAGCGGCTGCCTCTTCTTCTCCGGTTTCACCCATATTCACCCCCGCAGTGGTTGCTCCCATTAAAACCCCCTGAATGGAGTTACCACCGCTCCCAGCGATAAATTTCGCCCAGGTTGCAAAGTGAGCAGGGGATAGATTGAAAATGGGGAACCGATAGAGAATCTGCTTCGTGCGGAGTCTTTCCCCCACTTGCAGTATTGCATTGGCAGAAGCGGGACCCGGTGCGATCAAAGGCCGGAGGATCGCTCCCTCTAAAGCGGTTCGTTGCCATAGCTCCTGCGGGAAAATGTGAGCGATGGTGACGGGGTGTTCTTTGCCCAGATCCGCTAGGGTGGCGAAGGCAGACCTCGATCGCCAAGCTTTCCCCAAAGTATCGGTTAGGACGATAAAAAGTCGGTTTCCAGAGGGTGCAACCAGACTGCGAGGGTTCCGTTCGATTTGCCCCGCA
Organism: Microcystis sp. M53603_WE2; assembly: GCF_030065435.1. Lineage (NCBI taxonomy): Bacteria > Bacillati > Cyanobacteriota > Cyanophyceae > Chroococcales > Microcystaceae > Microcystis > Microcystis sp. M53603_WE2. The sequence goes on along the minus strand of NZ_JASJFF010001007.1, from coordinate 7,882 downwards.
CCAGAAAGCAAACGAGCTTCATTTTCACCCGTCTCGAACCACCAAACCCGCACATCCCTAAAAAAGCCTTGCCAACGGAAGAGAGTGGTCATTCCCCCCGCTAGATCTCCCCAAAATTCCATCGGGGGAGAGCGATCGATCAACAGGTGAACCTCTAACCAACGTTCTAGGGGGGGTCGGAAAGCGAGCATCGGTAATCCCCCCGCTTCGGCCGTCCGTTCCACTGTAACCTCGATATCCAACTCGTCGGCCCGTAATCCAGGCACGCGACGCGCTAGGGGGAGAATTGCCTTACTGATGGCGGTGGGTTCGGGTATCGGAAAGGGATCGGGGACGCGAACGGGAGAAGAACGATCGCTCTCGACCGAATCGCGCTTCCGGGAGGTCTGCGTCTGGCGATCGATGTTTTCGGGATAGGCAACGGGGAGCGTTGGCTCGATCGCTCCGGGGGGAGGGGTTTTTTCACCGCTGCCGGATGACCGGTTATCCTCCTGATCATTAGATGAGTTCGCTTCCGAATGTTCAGACTGCTCGATCGACCAAGGCGCGATAATTCGATCGAGGTAAGCAGCGCACCAGATCAGTTCTGCCATTTCCCTCTCGTCTTCCCACCAGATGGCTTTTTTCCCTTCCATCTCTCCCCCTACCCTTGCAAGGATTTAAAGATGGTGTCTAGCAGCTTGCTATCGGGGTCGGTGAGGTCGTTTCCCTGTAGTAACAGATAGACCGCGTTGAGCAGTTGATCGGTGGCTAGTTTGTCTTTGCGTTTAATTCGATCGAGAAATTTCCGGATTAGTTCTCTGGCCGGTTTTTCCAATTGATTCAGGCTCTCCGGGGGGAAACGTTGCTCTAGTATCCGATAGAAATCATCCTCGTTGTCGGGTTGTTCGAGTCTTAAACGCAAACATCGACGCAGGAAAGCGGGGGGAAACTCCCGGGCCTCGTTACTGGTCATGAATACTAGGGGGAACTCCTGACAAGACACACAACCTCGATCGATCGGGATTTTTTCCTCGCTGTCGTCCTGTTGACCGCGATAGGGAAGAACGGATTGGTCGCCGGTTTTTAATCGTGTCAATTCTGGGATCTCAAAAAATCCCTCCTCGAAAATATGGAGGAGATCGTTAGGCATATCGATATCGCTTTTATCGATCTCATCAATTAGCAGCACCGCCGGTCGTCCGGGACGGGATCGATAAAAAGCCATCCCCATGGGACCTAATCTTAGATAGCTGCCGATATCTGGTTCCTCGTACTTTCCCCCCTCTCCCACTTTCTGTCTTTGTAGGGAAGCTTCCTGTAACCGTCCGATCGCATCGTAGGCATAAAGACCCTCTTTAAGGGTGGTGCGGGAAACGATCGACCAACGGTAGGGGCCGGGTAGTCCCAATTCCCGGGCAACTGCGTAGGCCAGGGAAGTCTTGCCGGCGCCGGGGTTGCCCTCAATCAGTAGGGGACGACGCAAACAGAGGGCAGCATTCACCAATTCCACCGCTTTCTTATCCGCGACGAATCCTAAAGCCCTAGGGTCGATTTTTCCCTGTTCGGGCGGTATTTCCTGCGATTTTGCCGCTTTTGTCCATTCTTCCGGGGACAGGCTAAAACTGCGCCAAGGGGGTGGCGGTGGGATGCGATCGAGGTGTTTTCTTTGTTCTTCGGGTGTGGGTAAACTGTTCGCGCTCAGGGTCAAACCCCGATAGATGCGAAGTTCTTCTGCTTTGGTAACTGGTTTATTGGCCATTGGATTCCACCACTCTCGTGTTTAGAGGTCTCGGTCTCGGGGCGGGTTTGGGGTATAGATCGTCCCAGAAAAGGGCGATTTTTCGCTCGTTTCTGCGTAATTCTTTGATCTTATCGGGCCAGTTTTTCCATTCCGAGGGTTTTAGATCGTTATCTGTCATCGGTTGATTGGCGTTTCGACTCCAGACGGCGATCGGCAGGGATTCCACGATCTCTTCCAGATCGGCGATCGATGGTTCGGTTCCGATGTAGTAATGTTTCTGGTCAAGATCGCTATTATTTTCCCATAAAGCTCTCTTGATCTCCTCGATCTTGTCGCGTATTTCTCGGAAATCTTCATCGAAATAGCGATCGAAGGAGTTAATAAAAACAGGATACTCGTATCCGATAGATGGCCCCTCACCGGTTCTAAACTTAATATCTTCTAGGGAGTGTTTCAGCAAAGCAAATGGAAGGAAAAATTCAATCTCTAGTCTCGCTCGATCGGGTAAATAGTAAAATATTTCAGGAATTACCTGATAGAAACTATCTTGCATTTCTTCTATCATAAAACCTTGTTCTTTTTTATAGATATTCCATAACTTAATTTTATTGTTTATTCCCACAAAAAACATCGTATTTACATGAAAATATTCTGTTTGTAAGCCAGTATTATTATGTTTATCAATTGCGGGTGAGATTACAATTTGTATTCTTCCTTCTAGTTCGATATTTTTATTAAATTTATCCCACAATTCTCTCGCATATTTTTTGATTGTGTCTAACTGCACACCATCCCTATATCGAATAGCTTCACCTTTCCAAGTATCAATATCTTCAGCAATATCTAGGGTTTCATTCTTAAATAACTTCAATCTGCACCATTCAGAAAATAAAATCAAAGGACATATTTCTTGATTAACTGGCTTACTAGACAAATCTTTTAGTTTTTCTATAAGCTCTTGTATGTTTGAAATAGATGACGATTTGGGATCCTCATAGACTAACAGAAAAGAGTTGATTAAGAATAAACTATTATCGGAATTAATATTTAAAATATTGAAAAGTTTTTCGATTAAATTAAATCGTTGATTTTCCCATTTTTGGTCAGCTTTAGGATAAGTAGGAAAAAAGATAGCATGGGTTTCAATTCCTAGCGCAGAATAATTAACACGCTGATTACTGTCAACATTTTGGTTCATTTTATGAACCAACCAACCTAGATCGACATATCCAGAGTGGGAATAAAAATCGATCGCTTCTATATCATCGAGAGCTTGTTGCAGCGATCGGGATAAAACGCCTTCGATCGCTGTATCTTTTGACCTACAAGCTGCCATAACATGAATAGCTATATTAGCTCCTTGAACCGCTTCATATTGTTTTATCGCATCGCTAACGAATTTTATAATATCTCCCGCACCACTTTGGGAGTAACAAGTATCAATAATATAGAGAACTTGAGAGATGGTTACTTGCTTATTTTTAATAGGACGAACTAAGTCTTGAGTCGGTAAAGCCGTTGAAGGTATATCGTCACTATTTGTGTCTTCCAGTATGAGATAATGTCCATCACCTTGACAATATTCGCCATGACCGGAATAGTAAAAAATAAGAATATTTTTCGTTCCATGTCGCTCTCTATCCCGAAGCCAATCAGGGAATAATTTTTTAAGATCGTTAGTTGTGGGATTCAAGTGTAAACTTGGCAGAACTCTTTCATATCCAAAACCACTGGTAAACAGACTGTTCACCAATTCTAAATCCGTCTCGACGCTGGGTAATTGCTCGAATGCGTTGTAATCCTTTGTCCCACAAGCGATTAGATAATACTTGGTTTCTTCATCCATATCATTGCCCATCAATCGATTAAGTAGCTGGTTATAATTAAATTAAAAATGGATTTTAGGTTCGATCCCCCCTTAGTCCTAGAGTTGATTCATAGTAGGGTTGATTCATGAATCAACCCTACCCTTAGTCCCCCCTTGATAAGGGTGGTGTCTGATAATTTTTAACACCTACCTACTTAACCCCGATCGAATCGCTTCCCCAGTTTCAACCGCCGTAAGATAGCTTTTGGCATCATGAGCCTCGCAGCCATTATAAACTAACTTATCCTCGACAGTTCCCTCAAATAAAGGGTTGAGTTGCTTTGTCAACGCCACCACATCGCCATCGTCCGCGATATTTACCCATCTTTTCACATTTCCGGGCCAGCGCCCCAGGTTATTGCGGGGGGATGGTTGCAGTCGATCGAAAATTAATTGTCTTATCCCCAAAGGAGAACCGAGAGTGACAAAGACTTTAATCGGCCATTCTGGATGCTGACATAAAGTTTCGTAACAGACGATCGAACCGAGAGAATGAGCTACAAGTACCCGCGTATCTTCACCGATACATTCTATTACTCGCTCTTGAATCTGCTGTTTTAGCTTTCGATCGTGTAAATAGCCCCCTACTTGCTTAAGATAAGAAATAACCAATTTCTCGGCAATGCTACCGAAAAACCGAGATTCACTTAACCCCGACAAAGCTCTCTGGATAATTTTTGGGGTAGATTTTTCTCTCAAAAGGCTATCCGCATTGGGATGATTATTTTCCACTCGTTCCGTTTCTTGCCACCACGACTGGAGTAATTCTTTTTCCCAATCGGAATCGATATCATTAACATCGTAGTTCGGGATACCGATCGCTTTCGATTTTCCCCGAAAAATATCTCCGTAAAACGCGCAACGAAAATCAGTATCGGACTTTAACTCGGTTCCCGCGAGTTTCAATCCATCCTTGAGACTTGGCAACCACTCAGCACAAATCGTGTGGCTACCCCTAAATTCTTGCGCGATACCGTGAACACCGACAATTTTAGCCATGATCGTGCGGTTACAGAGCTTCCCTATCCCTGTTGATTTTCAATTTTAAATGGTTTTTCCCACTTTAGACCGAGAGCAAATTTAAAAACTGCCTTGCTTCGATCGCCTTGTCAGTCGAGATAGGGTTTGCTGAAAAAGCTTTTCCTGGGGGCAGGGTGTGGGGTGTGGGGTGTGGGGTGTGGGGTTTTACCCATTTTCAGGGGGTCAATTACCTAATTTTCAGGGAAAAAGTCCCGGAATTTTCCCCCCAATCACTCCAAAGGTCGGCACTTTTTGAGGGAAAACAAGTCTAAAAACCCTATCCAACAAGGTTTTTAGATTTATTCAGCAAACCCGAGATAGACCGTTCAAAAACAGCAACCAAACCACCACCACCAACCAATGCAGCACCGAGATCGTCCAGAGAGAACCAGTCAGCCAATAGACGACGGTGCAAGTTAATCCCAATAAAGCCGCTAAAATCAAGAAAATAGGCTGAAAAAAAGTCGGATTGCCCTTTTTGTAAAAAATAATTGCATTGAGGGGATGATAGACGGTAAAAAGCGTGATGCTGACCAAAGCAGAGAGGATCAGGTTAGCTGTGGAAGTTGCCGTTTCCGGATGGGGAATTAACAGCACCCGAAAGACGAATTCCTCCCAGAATGCCGGGAAGAAAAAACAAAAGACGAGCATTTTCAGTATCTCTAACGGTCTCCGTTCGGGGAAGTGCCAACGTAAAAAACCCGACCGGAAACCGATGGTCAGGGCGATCACAGCGTACAATCCCAATCCGATCGCCGTCACCCCCCAATCCCGACCGGTAAGGGGCAGCACGAGCGCGCCCAAAGTGCGACGGAGCATCGGTGCGATCATCGGCATTTCCCCGAATAACTTGGTCGGTGCGAGGGGTAAAATCTCCGGCATCGCTCCCCCAACCTGATTAGTACGGAGGAACCAGAGAGTAGCTCCTGACCGCAAGAAAATCTCACCGATCACGTCATTGCTGCCTCGCGGTAACATCGAGCGCCAGCTTAGTAGAGCGTTGGCCAGTGTATTTTCCCGAATCAAGCCTTTTCCGCGACTATCGGTGATACCGGCGAGAATTTCGGCGTTTTGCCGCCAATCGGCCCGGATCACCCCCCGGGGAGCTAATACTTGTTCTAAACGATCGCCCAATTGTCCCAAACGTTGAAAACGCAAGGTTTCCGGATCGTCGGCATGGGTTGTCAACCAAGCGGCGATCTTTGGATCGGTTTCAAACTGGTGGCGCAGGGTAGCGATCGTGATATAAAGGGCCTGATTCGAGTCCTGGACGCAGGAAGTCGCGGGGGTAACACTAGAAACCCCGGTCCCGTCCCCGATCCGGTAGCGAGCCATCATGATCTCTAACTGCTTGTGGAATTCTGTCAGGGGGGACAGAGAAACCCCACCGAAGTGGTAATCCTCCAATAGGTCTAATTTCACGATCGCATCGGATAGGGGTCGGGAATTAAGCCATCCCCGCTCTAAACTACCCGTATAGTTCGCCCAACTCTGATAACCGGATAAAATCCCCTGGGGATTGTGAGCGTACACCTGATCATAATCGAGCTGCCACTGCAGCTCTCCCGTCAGGGCATCCCGAATCACTTCGTAGAGAAAATAGGAAAAATGACCCGTTACCGTTCCCAATTGTATTGATTCGCCTTTTTTACCGCCGATCCCGCCGAAAATATGAATTCCTATGCCTTTATCGCCCTCTTTCCATGATTTTTTTTCACCCTCCAGCAGGACTGTTACCCGACTGGCGGTTCCTTTGCGGGATGGGGTATCGTTCCAAGTGCCGCGGGCGATGTAATCTTGGCCCGATCGCAGCCCAGTCAGGGTTTCCGTCGGTTGCAGTTGAAACAGCGATCGAGGTTTGATTGCTTGAACAGTAAAGAGTTTATCCCGTCCCCGCGCCCCGTAGATATACCAGCCCTGCTTTCCTTCGCTCGCTGCTGCTAACTGTCGGGGGGTGGAGATAAAACGTCCTCCGGAAACTAAGGGTTGTTGGGGAATGCGGATCACTTCCGAGGTGCCGTCGAATTGTCCACTGTCGCGGTTATAGTGTTGCACTCGGAAAAGTTCGCTCCCACAGGGGGGTGAACCGGGGCAAACCTTGGGGATGTCGCTGGGGGTTCGGGGGGGAGCTTCGCCGATAATTTTCACCAATGCCACAAAGCGCCCAGTAACGATCAAGGGCATTCGCTCCACTTGTAATGACGTTTCCCCGATTTCTGCATCGGGAAAGCTGACCACCACATCATCGAGCGGTCGCGATCCGGCCAGCGCTTGCAGTGGTCCGACCCCTGAACGACCATTCAAGCGAGTCGGTAGGATATTTCCCTGTTTTTCACTCTCGATCGCCTCTGGAGTGAAGCGAATATCCTTAGTAACCAGTCCTAAATATCGAGCCAGTGCCGGGGATTGCCGCCAACCTAAACGAACTTTTTGACCGACTAAATCCGGCCGGGGTGCTTGGTAAACCTGCAACCAAGTCCAATCTTCCCCCGGTGTGGCGGAATATTCCTCCGGTTTTGGCAAAATCAGGCGACCGATCCAAGGGGCGATCGGGCGATACCATCGCGGATCGAGGGATTGCTCTAGGGGAAAATAGCCCGGTTGATTGACCGCTAACCGACTCATGATCCAGTAGTCAGCCTTGGCTTCTTCCACGGGGCGCGGACTGAACAGAAACACCGCTAGAGCGATCGCCGCCAGCGAGAGAAGTATCCAGACAATCCGGGAAATCGTTCTTTTCATGGTATAGCTGACGCTCATCGATCGAGTCAGGTTTCTCCAGCCTACAGCGTTTAGACTAAGTAGCTGGTTATAATTAAATTAAAAACGGATTTTGCCTTTAATCCCCCCTTGATCCCCCCTTAATAAGGCTATCCATTAGTCGGATCTTTCTTAACAAAAAGAGAAGAAACTTAAAAAAAGGGGAAACGATTGATAGGTATAGTTTTGAAAGAAGGAATTAAGGTGGAGGTAAGCAAAAAAATGGAGAAATGGGCAGCCCAAGAATTACAGTATGCAGACCTAGGGGACACCAGAAGAAAGAAAAGGTTAATCAGTATCGTAGAAAACTTGGCCAGTCAACCTAGTACAAGTGTGCCACAAGCCTCGGGAAATCTAGCCGCCGCCAGTGCCACCTACGACTTTGGGAATTCCCCCTATTTTCACCCCTCAGATATAATTGCCGCCCAAGCTAAAAGTACAGTAGAAAGAACCAAAGAACATCCAATAGTTTTGGCAGTGCAAGACACAACAAGTTTAGACTTTACGGCTCT
>NZ_JASJFF010000620.1:0-2472 GCF_030065435.1 Microcystis sp. M53603_WE2 | reverse complement strand
GAGTCAGGAGTCAGGAGTCAGGAGTTTCGGGCTTTGTTGCCATTGTTTTTTGTACCAAGCCATGTACTACAAGAAGGATAATGCAAGGTTTTTGAAAGTCCCAATCCTATTTTCTTGCACTAACATCGGACTTTAACAGGTCAAAAGCCTTATTTTAAAAGGGTTTTACCATTATTCAGCAAACCCTAAGTAGCCTATACTCAAGGGATTCAGTCTTAAATGCGATCGCCCTGCTCGTTCCTTCCCAGGGCTTGACATAAATCCCGCAATAATGTTATGATGAGGGACTGGCTTAAGCCAAAGACAGCAGGTGCGAAACAGCTTAAATACCCTGCCGAGGTCAAAGCGAGAAAACAGCAGCCAAAAAGACTAAAGAGAGATATTTTCTGTCTTGGTCGTGCCTGAACTGGATTCTCTCCACTCAACCCCGGCGCTACAAGGGGTTATTTTTGCGCCTGTCTGTGGACCGGTCCCCCGCATACAGGAGGTGAACAAGGGATGGGGAGAAGCAGAGAAAGCAAGGGAGTAATTCTAGAAGAATTAAAAACCTCCCTGAGGGAAGCTCAATTAACGATGGTCATCGACTATCAAGGTTTAACCGTCGCCGAAATCAGCAATCTACGCCGCAAATTGCGCCCCACGGGAACGATTTGTAAAGTCACCAAAAATACTTTGATGGGCTTGGCGATCGCTGAAGATAGTGGCTGGGAACCGATGAAAAGCCTTTTATCGGGAACATCCGCCTTTCTGCTCGTAAAAGAGGATATCGGTGGAGCTTTCAAGGCCTATCAAGAGTTCAAAAAAGAAAGCAAAAAAACCGAATTGCGCGGCGGTGTCCTCAAAGAAGGGACAAAAGGTCAACTGTTAACAGAAGATCAGATCAAAGCGATCGCCGATTTACCGTCGAAAGAACAGTTAATCGCTCAGGCCGCCGGAGCAATCAACGCCATTGCTGCCAAACTGGCCCGCAGTATCAACGAAGTTCCCGCATCTTTGGCCCGTGCCGTCGATGCCGTGGCCCGTCAAGAAGAAAAAGAAGCGGCTTGACACCGCGCCAATCAATCACTTACAAACAATTAGGAGTCTAACCCATGTCTGCTGTAGCTGAAATCTTAGAAAAACTCAAAACCCTGACCCTCTTAGAAGCTGCGGAATTAGTCAAAGGTATCGAAGAAACCTTTGGAGTTAGTGCCGCCGCTCCGACTGGTGGCATAATTATGGCTGCCCCCGGGGCTGCTCCTGCGGCTGCTGCTGAAGCGGTGGAAGAACAAACCGAATTTAACGTCGTTCTCGAAGAAGTTCCCGCCGACAAGAAAATTGCTATCCTTAAGGTGGTACGCGAATTGACCGGTTTAGGACTCAAAGAAGCGAAAGACCTGGTAGAAGCCGCTCCCAAAGCGGTTAAAGAAGGCACTAACAAAGATGATGCCGCCGCCATCAAGAAAAAACTGGAAGATGCCGGGGCAAAAGTTAGCGTTAAATAGATCGCCACTGATTCTGGGGATGTAGATTACATCCCTAGACAAGCCGAAAAGCTCATTTCCTGATACTATAGGATTGTTATAGCAGTCTTGTAGGATGTCCAACCATGGAAAGCGTCGCTTACATTTTGGTTTTAACTATGGCTTTGTCGGTAATTTTCTTCGCCATCGCCTTCCGGGAACCTCCCCGGATTCAAAAGTAAATTTCTTAACTCCGTTTAGGTTAATAATTTTCTTCCCTGAGCCGCCCGCTTGTCAAAAGCAGGTTAGCGGCTCTGGTTTTCGTATTTAAAGGCTTAAATTAAAGGTTCCCCTCACCGAGCGCCTCCTATGCAGTGTCCTAATTGTCAGCATACCGATAGTCGCGTTTTAGAGTCCCGCTCCTCCGAAAACGGTCAGAGCATTCGTCGTCGTCGTGAATGCTTACAGTGTAAATATCGGTTCACCACCTACGAGCGCATCGAATTCGTGCCGATCACGGTGATTAAAAAAGATGGTAAACGGGAATCTTTTGATCGCTGCAAACTGCTGCGGGGTATCGTCCGCGCCTGCGAAAAAACCGGCATTCCCCCCTCAAGATTAGAGGCGATCGTCAATGATATCGAATCCCGTTTGCAGCAAGACTCAAAACGGGAGGTAACAAGTCAGGAAATCGGTCAATTAGTCCTGGAATATCTCCGGCAAGAATCGGAAGTGGCCTATGTGCGCTTTGCTTCGGTTTACGGCAATTTTCAGGGAATTAGAGACTTTATCGCCGCTTTAGCGCTGCTGCAATCCTCCGAAATCGAACGCGCTCATCCTTCTTGGTCTCAAGTGGAAGAAGCCAGCGTGATCACCTCATCTTAAATAGGGTTTGCGGCAAAAAGTTTTTCCTGGGGGCAGGGTGTGGGGTGTAGGGTGTAGGGTGTAGGGTTTTACCCATTTTCAGGGGGTCAATTACCTAATTTTCAGGGAAAAAGTCCAGGGATTTTCCCCCCGATCACTCCAATAG
>NZ_JASJFF010000198.1:0-2381 GCF_030065435.1 Microcystis sp. M53603_WE2 | reverse complement strand
CGCTCTCCCGATGCTGCTTGGATACCTTTAGAAAAATGGCAAGCTTTAACCCCACAACAAAAGGAAAGATTTTTACCTCTATCTCCCGATTTTGTCATTGAATTAATGTCTCCTAGTGATAGCCTAGAAACTACTAGGAAAAAAATGCAGGAATATTTAGATAATGGGACTCGTTTAGGTTGGTTAATCAATAGAAAAACGAGAGAAGTAGAAATTTATCGTCAAGGACAGGCAGTAGAAATTTTAACTAATCCAGAGAGTTTATCGGGGGAAAGTATTCTGCCAGAATTTAGTTTAAATCTTACTTTGATTTGGTAAATCAGAGGTAGTGATTGCCGTTTAACGCTTTGCTTTGTTGGGCATTGTCTTCATCGATAAAATACCGAACTTGAGTTTTAAGGAAGATAGTCAGAATCAAGGATTTCTGCAAGGGTGAAGGGTGATTCAATCGGGAATAAATCAGCAGAGAGAAGATACTTTCTTACAGTATCTTCTCTGGCTGCTTGGTAACAATCTATCCAGATTTCAGGAATCAATCTTCTCAGACTTGGACTCTCTTTTAATAAGCGTTGAACTTGTCGGCGTTGTTCAACAATTGTGCTGCGCCATCCTTGAGCATTTGCTTCCTTTTCAGTTAGCCAGTAAGTCAATTTAAGCAAATGTTCGGCAATGACGGTTAAGCGACTTTCTAGTTCTCGTTTTTCACTCCTTCCCATCGTTTCAATTTCTTCGATCAAATTTTCCAGGTCTAATTTTTCAAAACGATGTTCTTTGAGTAAATTAGCGGTTTCTTGTAACCATCGGTAGAAATCTTCTTGATAAAGACTTTTACCTGAGGAGACTAAAGACTTTTCGATGCTCATTTGATGATGACCTAGAAAAAAGAATTCTTAGATAATTTAGAAGCGAATCCCCGATCTCAAAAAGATTGGCAGAATATCGCAGGATGACCCCTTAAAACATCAGAGCTTTAAATTTAAGCTAAAATTGGGTAAAACATCTTCACCCGATAAATCAGTGGGATTTTCTAATATTTCTACCTCTTTTCCTTGACGATAAATTTCAACTTGCCGATTCTGGGGATCGATTAACCAGCCTAACCTTGCGCCATTTTCCCTATATTCGAGCAGTTTTTTCTGTAATTTGTCAAGACTATCGGATTCAGAGCGCAATTCCACCACAAAATCGGGACAGAGGGGAATAAATCCCTTTTTCTGCTTAGGGGTTAAAGATTCCCAGCGTTCTCGACTCACCCAAGATAGATCAGGAGAACGAATCGCCCCATTTGGTAGTATAAATCCGGTGGAAGAGTCAAACCCGACTCCTAAAGCTTCGTTTTCTTCGCACCAGCGACCCAGTTGAGTCGTTAAGCTAAAATTACGCTGTCCTGATTCGCCACCTGTCGGGGGATTCACGATTAATTCTCCTTGGGCTGTACGTTCTAATTTTAAGTCACGGTTGACCGCAGCAAGGGCTTCAAACTGTTCAAGGGTGATAGAGAGAGCGATCGCGCTAGGAATTTCTAAGGAGAGGGTTTCGGGTGAGGTGGTAACTGCTAACATAGTCTTTTGATCCGGTGCAACTTATACTAAGTAGGTGGGTGTTAAAAATTGTCAGATACCCCCCTTATCAAGGGGGGCAAGGTAGGGTTGATTCATGAATCAACCCTACCCTGAATCAACCCTACCCTGAATCAACCCTACCCTGAATCAACCCTAGGGGCAGGGGGGATCAAAGACAAATCTATCTTCAATTTAATTGAAACCACTTACTATTAAAGATTATTTGTCAAGTTTCTGCACAGAATTCTTTAGCTTGCGCTGAACAAATTCCCGATTTTTTGGGGAAACTTCCACCTCGATCGGGCGGTTTCACTAAATAACAGGTTACAATAGCCAATAATTAACTAAATTTACCTAAAAACTATCGATCGTGTTCTACGCTATTGATTTCGGAACCAGTAATACCGTCATTACTCGTTGGAATGGGGCGACAAATAGGGCCGAAACCGTGAAATTATCGGAGTTATCCCAACAAATAGCCGACAATCCCCCCCTAATTCCCAGTTTACTCTATATTAAATCAGCCAATCCCCTGCAAGTAATTGCCGGTCAAGCGGTACGGGATCGGGGTTTAGATAGCGATCAAGATCCGCGTTTTTTTCGTCGCTTTAAACGAGGTATCGGGGCAAAAATTCAAGGATTTTTACCGGAATTAGAGGAAACTGTCCTCAGTTTCGAGGGGGTTGGCCAATGGTTTCTCGATAGCATCATCGACAACTTAAAAAACACCACCCCGGAAACCCCCCAATCTCTAGTTTTAACCGTTCCCGTCGATAGTTTTGAAAGTTACCGCAATTGGTTAAGCAATGTTTGTCAGGG